>NZ_JAUBSF010000077.1:0-33792 GCF_036704615.1 Microcoleus sp. K4-B3 | reverse complement strand
GACTAATTATGAAATGGAACCGAAAGATAAAAAATAAAGGCAACTTAGTTAATGCAGTTTAGATGTTTAACAGCTTAAAGGAAATAATTAAGCCGATTTGGTATGAGAGAAAAGTTATCGATCGGGGTTATTAAAAAATGAAAATAACTTGCAGTTTCCAACTTTCATTTTCGTGTACTATTTCAATGCGATCGATAAACTCTCGAAAATAGAACCTGCGTTCCGATTCCGACAAGTCCAGCCAAAATTGTGGAAGAGAAACAGTTTGAGCAGTTTCTCGCAAATTCACTGGCGGCAGTTGCGCTAATTTGCTTTGCAGTTCCGCAATTTCCGTGCGGATTTTGTAGGCTCTCAACTCTGCCGTTTCTGTGTCTAAAATGCCGCTTTCCATCAGGGCGGGCAGTTGGTCTAGGATTTCTTGTTTCGAGGCGATCGCGCGTTCAATTCTTGCTTTAATTCCGTTGATATCCGGCATTTGCAGCGCGGCGACAGCAGCGGGCAAATCCCGACAGATTCCTTCAATGGTTGATTGCAATATTTCTTGGTAGGAAAAGCCACTGCATTTAGGCTGAGACAGACACTTAATGGGCCGCAAATAAAGGTATTCTCTATCTTTGCGGTAGGAGGTGACTTTTGCAACAGTCATGGGCGATTTGCATTCCGCACAAATTGCTAAACCTGCGAGGGAACGGGGGGCGCTGGCGCTGCGGGGAGAAAGGCGGCGGTTGCGGCGCAGCAATCTGTCTATTTGGGCGGCTTCTTCTCTGGAAATAATCGGGACGTGGGTGTTAGAAATTACTTGGCCGTTTAGATATTCCAAATCGCCTCGGTAGGCGGGATTTGTCAGCCAGCGGCGGCCTGTGCTGACGGAGATTTTTTTGCTGTATTTCTTTGCTAAATACCGCACGGAACCGCGCAAAGAACCGTAGATTAGAAAGTGTTCAAAAAAGTCTTTGACGGCGGCGGCGGCCGATCGCTCGATCGTGTAGCGCTCTTTGCCGCGCCGGTAGCCGTAGGGAGCCTTACCCGGTGGAATCCGGGATTTGATGCGGTTGCGAGCGTGTCCTTTGCGAATGCTCCGGCTGTGTTGGCTGCGCTGGAGTTCTGCGAGGATTTGCAGCAAGTTTTTGCGGTTTCGCGGTTCTGTTTCTGCTTGTACGATGATTTCGACGCCGAGGTTTTCGAGTTGGGCGAGGTGCGAACACACTTGCTGTAAGGTGTCGCCGAGTTCTTCAAAGCGCTGAATTAGCAGGTATTTGACGGGTTCTGTTTGGCAGTCTTTGAGGAGTTGTTGCAGTTGTTGTCGCCCTCCTAAGTCTTGATATATTCGATCGACCTCTTGGCCCCAAATTTCGGCTGCCGGCGCAGGTTCTAGCAGCGGTTCGCTGTAAGAGTAGGCAATGATTTTCATCTTTTACTCGCTCAGTTCAATTATATTCCCGTCGGGGTCTTGGGTAAATAATGCCGATCGACCTGACGCGCTCATTTGGAACGGGCAATTGTGAGCAATTAATTGCTCTCTTGCTGCTGCTAAGTTAGCAACAGAAAATGCTAAATGTCTGTTGCGCCCCCATTTGTCATTGTCTGCGACATCTGGGATAATTGTTGCAGCTACAATTAGGTGTATCTGGAAGTTGCCGACTTGATACCAGATACCGGAAAATTTTAATTGTCTATCTATTTTTGACAGTCCTAATATGCTGCTGTAAAATTCTTCTGATTTTTCGAGGTTGGAAACGAGTATGGCGGCGTGGAGGGCTTGAGTAATTTGCATTTTTTTTGGTATTTATTTTTTTATTTTAACCGCTGATGCAGGCAGATGAGCGCTGATGAACGCAGATTGGCTGATGTTTATTCCGTTTTTGATATAATCATAACATTGTCAGTCGCTATTAACATATCTACCGAGGTAGAAGCGAGGCAGCAATTCCAGTTTGCGGCAGCATTTACAAACTTCTTGATATCATGCTATGGCCTCCACCCTTTGCCAATTCCGCCTCCGCACCGCCCTCGTAGTTCCCTTCCTGCTGCAAATCTTTGCAGCCGTTGGTTTAGTTGGCTATCTTTCCTTCCGCAATGGACAAAAAGCGGTAACAGATTTGGCTAACCAGTTAATGACTGAGGTGAGCAACAAAACCCATCAGCACCTAGATAACTATTTCTCAACCCCTCATCATATTAATCAGATCAACATCGATGCGATCGAAACAGGATTGCTGAATCTAGATGACTTAGACCTTGCTGGACGCTATTTTTGGAAGCAAGTGCAAGCATTCGATCATCTTGGCTTGATCTCCTATGGACTTTCAGACGGACGCTTTATTGGTGCTGGGCCAGTAAGACCGGGGAAAGGCGTCACTATTGACGAGCTTTCAGCAAGGACAAACCGGAAAATTTACGGCTACACAACCGACAACCAGGGAAATCGAACTAAAGTAGTGCAGGTTGCTGCGTTTGATACGGTGACAGCAGAATGGTACACTCAGGCGGCTAAAGCGGGTAAACCCATCTGGACTTCTGTGTATGCGTTAGACCAGTTTGAATTTATTGCTGTAGGGGCCATGCGTCCTATTTTTGCAAAGGGCAAACTAATCGGAGTGATTGGGGTTGATTTACAACTGTCCAATATTTCTAACTTTCTGCACAACTTAAGCTTGAGCAAATCCGGGCGAACTTTCATCATGGAACGAGATGGGCAGTTGATTGGAAATTCCGGTTCCCAACCCTCTTTTACAAGGGTGAATAATCAAGCCCAACGCTTCAGCGCCCTGAACATCTCCGATCCTGTGATTCAAGCTGCTGCTCAAACCCTGCAAAATCAGTTCGGCAGCTTTCAAAAGATTAGAAAAACCCAAAGGCTTAACATTAAAATTCAAGGACAGCAATACTTTGTCCTGGTTGCTCCCTGGCAAGACAAGTTTGGGTTGGACTGGCTAATCGTGACGGTGGTTCCCGAGTCATATTTTATGGCCCAAATCAATGCCAATACCCACACCACAATTCTATTGTGCGCGATCGCATTTACTGTAGCAACGGCAATGGGAATTCTCACAGCCCGCTGGATTACTCGCCCCATTGAAAGCATCATCCAAGCTTCGGAAGACATGGCTAAAGGTTATTTCGACCGACAGGTAAAAACCAGTTCGATCGTCGAAATTAAAAAACTAGCCAATTCTTTTAATAGCATGGCAGGACAACTCAAAGAATCCTTTGAAACCCTGGAAGATAAAGTTAAAGAACGCACCGCTGAACTCGCCACAGCTAATGCAGAAATTGCGACTCTCAATCACCGACTCAAAGCGGAAAATATGCGGATGAGTGCCGAACTCGACATTCTCAAACAAATGCAGCAATTGATTTTGCCCAAACGCCAAGAACTAGAGGAAATTAAAGATTTAGATATTGCCGGATTCATGGAATCAGCCGACGAAGTAGGCGGTGATTATTACGATGTTCTCCATACCGACGGTGTGGTTACAATTGGCATCGGCGATGTCACTGGACACGGACTAGAAAGCGGCATTTTGATGGTAATGACTCAAGCTGCTGTCCGCACTCTTCAGGAAATGCAAGAATCCGACCCTGTGCGTTTTTTAGATACCCTCAACCGCACTATTTATAAAAATGTCCAGCGCATGAACTCGGACAAAAGTATGACGCTAACTATGCTCAATTATGCCGATCGCACAATTAGTATCAGCGGTCAGCATGAGGAAACTATTGTGGTCAGAAAAGGCGGTAAAATCCAGCGAATAGACACAATAGATTTAGGATTTCCGATCGGTTTAGATGAGAATATTTCCGAGTTTATCGGCTATATTTTAGTAGACTTAGAGCCGGGGGACGGGGTGGTGCTTTACACTGACGGCATCCCCGAAGCTAGAAATATGCACAAAAAATTCTACGGACTCGATAGACTCTGTGAAGTGGTTTCTCAAAACTGGCATTTGAGCGCCGAACAAATCAAGCAAGCCACCATCGATGATTTGCGAGGATTTATGGGAGAACAAAAGGTATTTGATGACATTACTTTGCTAGTATTGAAGCAACAGGGAAATATTGTGCATAATTTATGATTGACTGTCATCAACCCGGTTTCTAGCATCGCTCTTGGATTTAGTGGCGAAGCATCGAAGCATCGAAGCAGAAGAAGCAGAAGAAGCAGAAACGGGATTTCTGGATCCGCCTGTGTAAGTTGTAGTAATTTACAGCAAGCGAGTGAAACAATTTTGCTATCCCAAATTTGAGAGGAGAAATTATGCAACCAAAAATAAATTTAGCACAATCTACATCTCCAGAAAAGCTCAATACCCAGCTACAGGATTTGATACAAAAACTTGAGGAAGCCGAAGAGGAAAAAAATAGCTATGAAACTTTAGTAGAAATTATCACGGAACACTCCACGGATCTGGAAAACCAGATCCATCATAAAAATCGAGAGATGCAGACTTACATCCAGCAGGTCAAAAAGGTGATAGATGCAGCTATTGCTGTGAAAAATAACAGCTTTGAACCCCAGATATTGTCAGAGGTGGCAGCGCGTAGTGATGCACTGGGAGAACTGGCACAAGTATTTTCGCATATGGTGCAAACCGTGAAAGCGCGGGAACAGGAATTAGAGAAACTTTTGCAAGCCTATGGACGTTTTGTTCCCGATGAATATCTCCAATTTCTCGGCAAGCAGAGCATGGTTGATTTCCAGCTTGGAGATCACGTGAGCAAAGAGATGGCAATTATGTTTTCCGATCTGCGTTCGTTCACCACAATGGCGGAGCAAATGACTCCTCAAGAAAACTTTGACTTCATCAATAGCTATTTACAGCAAATTAGTCCTGAAATTCGCAATCACAACGGTTTTATTGTCAAGTATATGGGAGATGGAGTCATGGCTGTTTTTCCCGATGGCGTTAATGATGCTATTCAGGCAGGAATTGTGATGCTTGAACAGTTGCAAAAATACAACCAAAGCCGTGTAATAAATGGGTACATACCGCTGAATATTGGCATTGGTATCCATGTCGGTGATACAATGGTGGGGATTATTGGAGACGCGAACCGGATGCAAGCCGATGCCCTGTCCGATCATGTCAATCTCACGGCGCGTCTGGAAAGTTTAACTAAGTATTATGGCGTATCTTTATTAGTTTCAGGAGATGTGGTACAACGTTTGACTCAACCAGAAAAGTATCATATTCGATTTTTGGATCGTGCCATTGTCAAAGGTAGACAAGAAGCCATTACTGTTTGTGAGGTGTTAGATGTTGATGTAGAACCAGTGCGATCGCTCAAAATTCAAACTGTGCCTATTTTTGAGGAAGGGCTCGAACAATATTGTCTGGGAAATTTTGCTAATGCCCAAGTTTGTTTTGAAGAAATAGTGGCACTCAATCCAGGTGACAAACCCAGCCAACTTTACCTAGAACGCATCCAAGCACTGTTAGAAAATAGTATTCCCGCTAACTGGAATGGCGTGTGGAAATTTACCCAGAAATGACATGAAAACATCAATTGGAGGGAAAAAAATAATGACATCTGGAAGCTTACAAACTGTGACAGAAATCTGTGGAGAATTTATTGACCAATTTCCACCGGAACACGACTCCCTAGAACTTACTTTTACGCCTAGCTCTCGCCCCATCAAGCAGCGCTGGCGCAACAACAGGCTTTCGGCTCATTTTGTAGCCGATTATTTGTCCAGCTTTCTACCAGTGGATGCAGAGGATGCTAGCAGCGAGAAACGGGTTAAACAAAGCAAGGGAGCTGTGAGCTACGTCGCTAACGAACTGTTAGAAAATGCGATAAAATTTAATAAAGATGATACCAATTACAAAGTCAAATTTGGCATCCACTTTATTGGTGAAACAGAGGTGACTGCCGTAATTTTTGCCAGTAATAGTGTCAATTCCGAAGGCGCGAATAAGTTGAAGGAGTTTATTAAAGAAATTTTGGCTTCCGATCCCAATGAACTTTATTTGCAGCAGCTTGAAAAGAATGCTGAATCTGAAAGCGACACCTCGGGATTGGGATTGCTGACTATGATTAATGACTATTCAGCTAAGATAGGTTGGAAATTCGACCCAAGGCCAGACAGTGATACGATCGCTGTTACGACTGTGGTTCAAATTAGGGTCTAGTTTCAACCATTTCAATATTTACTCTCTTGTGCGATCGCAGTATTTTACTCAGGAAACCAAAGAACAATGGGCATTCAAGAAATTAAAGGTGAAGATTACAACATTCAGTACGATGGAGAATCAGTCACAGTCAGTTTCCAAGGCGAACTCAGCCTGGGCGGACCAGCAGAGTATGCACCAATAGCCGAATTGTTAGATGAGGTCGCCAATCCCGAACCGCCTACTATTACCTTGAACCTAAAAAAATTGGAATTTGTTAACAGTTCTGGTATCAGTATGCTGTCTAAGTTTGTCATTAGCGTCCGGAAAAAGAAAACGATTCAACTTTTGGTATTGGGGTCAAATGATGTTCCTTGGCAACAGAAATCTCTCAAAAATTTAGAAAAGCTGTTGCCAACTTTGAAGCTAGAATTAGAGTAGGATATGTGTAAATTTTAACGAGAGTTAACATAGGCGGGACGCCCATACCACAATTAACACAGGCGTCCTGCCCGTGCCACAATTAACACAGATAAATTTGGATATTTGTAAATTGCTTAAATTTGCTGTACCGGCAGTTCAATGATAAACTCGGTTCCTTTGGACGGTTCAGACTCGCACCTGAGCGATCCTCCGTGATTTTCTACTAATATTTTGTAGATAATAGACAATCCTAAACCGGTACCTTTACCGATTTCCTTGGTGGTGAAAAACTGCTCGAACATTCGTTCTTTTATCTCTGCTGTCATTCCCGCTCCCGTGTCAGCAATCCGTACTCTCACGCGATCGGGCCCAGCTAATTCTGTGCTGATCGAAATTTTTAGCGCAGCATAGGGTTCATTTTGTGATGCCTCGTCCAAAGCATCGATCGCGTTGGTAATTAGATTCATAAATACTTGATTGAGCTGTCCGCCATAACACTCTACAGCAGGCAATTTTCCATAATTTTTAACTACTTGAATGTCGCGACGGTCTATTTGAGAATTGAGACGGTTTCGCAAAATTAACACGGTGCTGTCAATGCTGTCGTGCAAATCGCACAGGGTCATGTTACTGTTATCGGTTCGCGAAAAGTTGCCCATAGATTTGACAATTTCGCGAATGCGATTGGAACCCATTTGCATAGAAGAGATAACTTTAGGCAAGTCTTCAACTAGAAAATCGAGATCTATCTCTTCGATTAAAGCTTTAATTTCGGGACAGGGATTGGGACAGTATTCTTGATACAGACACAGCAGGTTCAGCAAATCTTGAGTATAAATTGCGGCATGGCTCAAGTTGCCGTAAATAAAACTAACTGGGTTATTAATTTCGTGGACGATACTAGCCATTAGCGCCCCCAGCGAAGACATTTTTTCGCTGTGGAGGAGTTGAGCTTGAGTTTGTTTGAGTTCGCAAAGTGCGCGATCGAGCTGGGCCGCTTGAGCTTCCGCTTTCGCGGTAGCAGCACAACTTTCTTGATAAAGTTCAACCTGTTTGAGGTCGATTTCAAATTGTTCGATTTCGCTTTCTTGCTGGTATTGACTCACCACGGCATCGAAAGCTTCTAGCAAGTCGCCGCCCGCAGCTTCGACAATGTACAGCAGATCGGGATTTTCCAGCCTGATTTCGGCATCAGGAACTTGCACCAATGCTTTTATTCGATCGATATATTCGCGGACTTGTTTGTCTAGATACAGTGGCGCCTCAAAATACATTGCCTGGACGGTGAATGAAGGGCGACTCGCTAAGTTGATGCTGCTGCCAATATTAATTAAGTCGCGATGCGATTTTTCCATCAGCTCGATCGCCTCTAACAAATCCCCGCGCAGTTTTTCTCTTTCTGCCGCATTCTCAGAGCAAGCTAACCTCATGCAAAAAAAAGCCGTTCGTTGGGAAAGCATTCGCTGGCGGCCGCTGATATTAATTACCGCAGCACTAATTTTTCTGGCTGTCGTAATTTCTTCCAGATTAAAGTAGTTATTCAGTGTCGCCATTGATAATGCCCCCGACTCAACTAAATGTCTGTAGCTCCTGCTGACACAAGGTTTAAGAGCCATATTTTTTTTTGTACAAGACACTAACTAATATATTCTGTATTTCGGACTAAAGTAGTATACTAAAACACAATTATTTTCAATTTTTGACTTATCACAATTTTCATAATTCGGCTTGTTGCATAGTTTTTCTTAATTATTCAAAAATTTACCTATCAACTTCGCCATGATTTGAGCTTGAGTTTGCGGCAAGCTGTGAGTGGAATTGGGAATAATTGCTAACTCAGCCCCCGGTATCTCGTTGGCATAGGTTTGACAGTGCCATAGAGGAATAGTTTCGTCGCCATCTGCTGCAATGACTAAGGTAGGAATTTGCAATTGGTTAATTTCTTTTTCTACGGTATCAACTGCGTCTTCCGGCCGCATCCGACTCATTAAAAATGACCTTGCTACTGGTTGAGATATTAACTCTCTGCGCCACCCAGAAATTTGCTGCAATTTCTCACTTTTTCCGGCTAAACTAGCAAAAGGTTTGGCTAACTGCAAAGCCAAATCGACGGCTGGGGTTTTCCACAGCAACGGTCGCAAAGAATCGTATTGACCGCAAAAACTGTCGTCCCGAATTCCCGCAGGTGCTGCTAATACTAAACTACTGACAGAATTAGGGTATTTTAGGGAATATGCAGATGCGACCCAACCGCCAAAAGAATGTCCGATGATGCAGCATGGTTCGATATTTAGTTGTTCTACAACTTGCCGCACAAATGCAACTTCTACAGCTACATCGTAGCGGATTTCTGGTTTGCTGGATTCTCCAAAACCCAACATATCTAAACTGATGCACCGAAACTGAGATTGCAATAACTCAATTAATCGCAGCCAGCAAGTCTTTTCTCCGAAGAAACCGTGCAGCATCAATAAGGGTCGGCCACACCCGATGTCGAGGTAGGCCGCTGTTTGGCTGCTGCTATTGACAAAGGTACTTAATGTGTGCTTCTGTCCTACAAGTGCTTGAGACTGCATGGGCGATCGATTCCTGATAGGTAAGAAAATTTTGTAAACAATTGTAACAAAACAGCAGTCCAAAGGTTAAACTTCATTACGGAGTACACAATTAGAAATAGACCGTGATATTCTCTATTATTATTTGAAAATACTGCAAACTCAAAGCAGGAGAACACTTTGAACTCTACTTTAAAACAGTACCCGGCTTGCTCTCTTCGCGAAGATGTCAGTGAGTACGTAGCACACCTACAGCTTCACATGACTTTACAAGCTCGCAACTTGCTCCCTACCATTACCACCGCTAAGGATAGTCGCGAACTACTGTTGCAGCAGACTCAGGCTCATTTTGAGAAACGAGTTTCTCGACAAGCTATTTAAACAAATTTTACGATCGCCCGCGGTCGATCGAATTTTCCCAAGTTTCAGCATCGTAGAAACCCGGTATCCCCAAAAATACCGGGTTTCTTTTCGGCTAATTAGGCAGGGGGCCAGGTTTTGGGTAATATGCGTTGGGTTCTTTAATTTTATGTTTATGCGAATTCCGATTATTGCATTTTTGACTTTGGCGTCGGTGGCTGGTGGCGAATTGGGGGCGCGGGCGATCGATCCGAGTGCCGCACTGACTGAGGCGGAGTTTAGAGAAGGAACCGCAGAAGCCCAGAGGGAGGAGGATCGGGTGAGTCTCACATCTGGCACCATTCTCAAGAACGGGCAAGATGCCCGTTCCACTACAGATGAATTGTTGTGTGGAACAGGCAAGATGCCTGTTCATAAAAAGCTGATTGAGAATGGTGCAACCTCTCAGGTGAGTCCAACTGTGGGGGATTTGCCGGCATCCGACGAGCTCGCAGTTGCGGTCGAGGTACCCGCGGCGCAGCTATCCCCTAGGGAATCTCCCTCATATCGTTTCCGGTTGCATCAAAATAATAAAATCGAGTCAACAGTTAACGCTCAACCATTCAGTTTTTCCACCCCTCCTTCAACAGTCAACAGTCAACAGTCAACAGTCAACAATCACCTGACGGTGCAACCGGAATTGATATCACTCAAGTCCAGCCACCATAAAGATTTTACATCTCTGTTAAAAACTCCGGCGCTCGCGGCCAACGCCGAAATCCCCGAAGCAGTAAACAGCAACGCCCAACAGCTAGGCGGTACTCTACAAATCAGTCAAGCGGGCAATCCTGAGGGCGTTTACGTTGCTGAGGTGAAAATTCGCTTGGTCAATTCCAGAGGTGAAGCTGTTGATAAACAAGGGAATCCCGTTGAGGGCAGAATTTCGGAAGATTTTATCCGAGGCGAGCTCAAACTCAAGGCGGGGGACAACTACAGCCCGTCCGTTGTACGATCGGATTTGCAGCAGTTGCAGCAATTGGGATTGTTTGACAAGGTTACGGTTTCGATCGAAGAAGTTGGCACGGATATTAATGTTATCTACAATGTTCAAGAGCGATCGGCTCGCTCTTTTAGCGTGAGTGCCAGTCTTAGTGATGATATTGGCGTTGCTGTTCCTCTTTCATATACCGATCGAACTTTCGGAACAACCCCGCAGCGGCTGGCGGTAGAACTTCAGCCCAGCCTCCGAGGTATCCAGTACGATGTCCAGTTTGTCAGCCCTTACGTTGCCGCCGAAGACCGTTTGGGATACAGTGTGAGAGCTTTTGGCGATCGCAGAATATCGGAAATTTTCAACAAAGATATTGATTTGCCCAACGGGGACCGGGTACGGGAAATTCGGGTGGGGGGAAATCTCAGGTTTACCAGACCTTTGGGCGAGTGGCAATCGACTTTGGGATTAAATTATACAAATATCAGCACGCGCGATCGCAACTTAAAAATCGCCCGTCGCGACGAACTCGGCAATCCTCTCACATTCAGCGGCAGCGGCGTTGACGAGTTATACACATTTTCTTTTGGTGCGATGCTCGATCGGCGGGACAATCCCTTCAACCCCACCAGAGGCTCGATTCTCAGCCTCAGCACCGAGCAGTCGATACCTCTGGGGCGAGGTAACATTGTGAGTAACAGGCTGTTAGCGAATTATATACAGTATGTACCAGTAACTTTGCTCGGCATCAGCGAGTCCGAAGCATTGCCCGAAATGCTGGCTTTTAACTTGCAAGCGGGCACGGTAATCGGGGATTTGCCACCAACGGAAGCTTTTCGCCTGGGCGGCCGCAATTCTGTGCGAGGTTACGACGGCGGGGATATTGGCAGTGCCCGGAGTTATTTTTTGGCTTCGGGTGAATATCGGTTTCCTGTTGGCAGGGATGTCGGCGGCGTGATATTTGTTGATTTTGCGTCGGACTTGGGAACGGGAGATAGCGTACTGGGAAAACCGGCGGTAGTCAGGGACAAACCGGGGACTGGGGCGGGTGTTGGGGTGGGTGTGAGGGTGCGATCGCGCTTTGGATTAATTCGCTTAGATATGGGGGTTAGCGACTCCGGCGATCTCAAATTTATACTCGGTACAAAGCAACGATTTTAAATTAGTCATCAGTCAGTAGTCATTAGTCACGAGTTAAGTGTAGATACAAGAAGCGATTTTAATTGCCAGTTGCTAAAAAAGGTTTCAGCCTACGGTTTTAAACAGCGCCGTGTCGGTGATTGCTGCGTCTGATTGGGCGAGTTGTCGATCGTATAATTGAGTTTGATTTCGTTCCTCAACCCAACCTACAAAGTGTTCACTATAGCCTTTCTCAGAAAGATGAGGTACTCATGGGCATAGGGCATAGGGCATAGGGCATAGGGCATAGGGCATAGGGCATACCTCACTTTTTTGAGAACCGCTATATATGTTTGTGGTAGTAATTGAAATTAATTGCCATACAGCACCTCGGTAAGGACATAATATTAAGGACACAACGGGAGCATCTCAGTTGTGCTTTTAAATGCGTGCGAGCCGGACGCTCGCTATATGTATATACTGTGCTGGGCGGGACGATCGCACTCCAAAAAAACGCTTTTTACTCTCTGCTGAGATGCTCCGGAGACAACGTTGTATCCTGCGTTGTAGGTAATTGAGAATTGCTATATTTATCCTAGTAACTACTTAACGCTTTGGTTTCTTCAGATCGACAGTTTTGGGCTTAGCGGCCGGAGTGCGCGGATAAAACTTAAACTTAGTGAGCGCAGCACTTGCCGATTTAGCCACACCGCTATCTGTATCTCGCAAAGATTTTTGTAGCAGCGGAATCACTTTTTCAGACTTAATCATTGCTAGTGCTTCCACAGCGGCTCCGCGCACCTCCGGGTGAATATCTTGAGCTAATTTTCCCAAGGTTTCTATTGCTCGCTGACCTTCTGCTCTCAGAGCATTAGCAGCAGCAATTTTACCTAAAGCAGACGCTGCAAACTTGCGAGTTTCTTTGTCCTGACTTTGAACGCATCCCATCAACTGCGGTAGGGAATAGCTTGGTGCTTGTCTGGCAATTGGAAGCTGTTGTTCGGCTTCTGGTTGAGGTAAATCAATTGATTGTGGTTCGGAAAAATCTGTGTAATTTAACTCTTCTTCAAATTCTGTTTGATTTAACTCACTAGACTGTTCCTGCCAAACTTCTTCTTGTGGTAAACCTTCTCGAATTTCTGTTGAATTTAAGTGACTGAACTGCTCCTCCGGGACTTCTGGTGGTTGTACATTACTCTCGTACTGCTCTTGCAAAGACCTGATAGTAGCTTGCATCTGAGCTTCGTGAGCTTTCAACTGCTCGTTAGCCGCTTGCAACTGGCTCTCGTATTGCTCTTGCAAAGCCTGCATATTTAACTGCATCTCAACCTCGCGGTTCTCATATTCCTCAGCAGTTTGCCTCAAGCGAATTTCGTGTTCATTTTGCAGGTTTTGCAAATGTTGCTCCATCTGAGCTTGATAATTTAGATGCAATTCGTCAGCAACTCTGAGTAAATGATGTTCGTGTTCTGCTTGCAGAGATTGTATATTTTGCTGCATCCTAGCATTGTTAGCAGATTCTAATTCCTCGCTGATTTGTCGCCGCAGCTCATGCTCGTCTGCGCCAGCAACTTGTTGAAGCTGACTGTCGCGTTCTGCCTGAACTTGTTTGAGCCTGATTTCGTATTGATTCGCAACTTGTTTGAGCTGATTTTCGTATTGGGTAGTAACTTGTCTGAGTAAATTTTCGTGTTCGATAGTAGCTTTTCTAAGCTGATTTTCCCGTTCTCCTTGCTGAGTTTCGACAGCTTGTTGCACCCGAGACATCTGAGCTAATTCTATTTCCTCAGTAATTCTGCTAGTTTGCTGCAAGTATTCTTGCTTTTGCTTGTTTAACCGCTTTTCAACCAACCAGTAAGCAACTGCTATGCCTGCCAAAAAACCTACGATCGCTCCTATGATACCCACAACTGAGATCCTCCCGACAAAATAGTTATACTGAACTTTTTACATTTAACCATACAGCCTCCTGTAACCGCCCAGTAGCAGCAGCCAGGCTGTCACTGCCAGCCAGTGAACCGCCACCGCAGGCCAGATAGAACCGCTTTGCAGGTATGCGATGGAGCACGCAACTCCCAAAATTGCCGCCAGCAGCAAAAACACTGGATTCATAAAGGTCGATCGACCAACCGGGTAAAAAGTCAGCGCGTTGAGCGGGTGGTAAACTACAAAAGTCGCCAAACTCGCGCATCCCCAAAACCACAGGATTAACCCAGAAGCATTCTCGAACGGGTGCGGCAGCATTAACACCCGGAACAATAATTCCTCGGTGATGCCCGGACTTAACAAACAGCCAAGAAGCACTCCCACAATTGTACGCCGAGAGGTTTGCACGTCTACTTTCAGAAATCCCGACCAAAAACCCACGGAAAGAGCGATCGAAGTGTAAACCAGCGCGAGCATAGCTGCAACCAGCCAATCAGTGAAATCGGGAATAGTTGAAAAAGCCAGGGTGACGCGACGTATCAGGAATCCCGGCAGCGCCATCGCACTAAAATTTAACATAATCAAACTGATCCTTAAAATTTTCAAAGAGATGTTAGCAGTAAGTTGACCCGTTTATGCAAAACCAATCATCGCAGCCCGTCAGAGTCCGTGTTTTTGTTTCGGGATTAGTTCAAGGAGTAGGATACCGATATTCAACGATGAATCAAGCAAAGTATTTCGGCCTCAGCGGCTGGGTGAGAAATCTCCCCGACGGCCGCGTCGAGGCTGTCTTTGAAGGATCCAAAAAAGCTGTTGAAGGAATTATTAGCTGGTGCCGCCGCGGCCCCACCGGTGCTACGGTTAGTGCGTTGGTTTTGGAATACGAAGACCCGGAGGGCGAGCGCACTTTTGAGATCCGTCGATAAAAGAATAAACGGCATAAACTGCGGTTGCAACCGCTACTATACAAACGAAGTCTGCCTAGTCTACGGCAGGCTTCGCCCGCGCAGACGAAAGAATGAATCGGATAAAAAGCGCGAATTTTGTATTGCCAATTATCAATGATTAGCAAGTTGACTTAATGAGAGCGAACAACTGAGCAACTTTGGTCAAATCTTTATCTCCTGGCGCTATTTCTACGCCGCTAGAAAGGTCAACACCGCTGAAGTTATTGCCGATCGCGCTATCAATTGCATTTAAAATATTATCGGGTGTTAAACCGCCCGCCAGGAGCCAAGGACACTGCGGTCTAAACTCTGCTAACATCATCCAGTCGATCGTTTTTCCAGTACCGCCCAATTGCTCTGGATGGTAAGCATCGAGCAGTAAAGTATCGACACGAACAGCGTAAATAGCGGCAGTCTCTAGAGTTTCAGGAGTCTTAACTCTTAAAGCTTTGATAATTTCAATTCCCGGCAAAAACTCCCGCAGCCGATCGCAATATTCCGGCGTTTCATCTCCGTGTAACTGCACCCCGCTTAAATTTGACTCTGCAGCTACTTGACAGATGTTTTTTATTGTGGTGTTCGCAAAAACGCCGATGCGATCGACATTTTCCGGCAAATGCTCGACAATGACGCGAATAGTTTCTGGGCTGACATAGCGGGGGGAAGCCGGCACGCAGATAAACCCCAAAGCCTGGGCTCCCAAGCGGGCGATCGCAATTCCTTGGTCTAATTTAGTGATTCCGCAAATTTTAACCCGCACTCTTCCTCCTCGGTTCCGAATTTGTATCAAAATATCAACGAAGTGTTAACTATTAAAACAAATCTTAGTTTAATGCAAACCGCTTTTTATAATCTGGGAAATCAATTGATCTGTGAAATCAGGAGATAAGAACATGATCGACTCATCTTTGCTGTTAGCCGTACAATCTACCGCTCCCTCAACGCCGGAGTGGTCGCCACTGGTAGGACTGACAATGATTTTATGCAATTTGCTGGCGATCGCGATCGGCTACTACGGCATCTCCAAGCAAAACCGAGGCAAGGGCCCAGCTTTACCCGTTCAAGTGCCTGGAATGTTCAAAGGCTTCGGCATACCAGAATTGCTAGCAACAACCAGCTTCGGCCACTTGCTCGGAGCTGGAGTAATCTTGGGCTTAGGAAACGCCGGAGTTCTGTAAAAATCAGGGGAAAGGCAAAGGCAAGGGGAAGAAAAGATATAATAGAAACTCTTTCTTGCTCTCCTTTCCCAGGAAACTTCATGCAGACAGGTTGGCGAATCGGCTCTTTATTTGGCATCCCCCTACTTATAGATTACTCGTGGTTTATAATTTTAGCCTTAGCAACCCGCGAATACGCCAGTAGTTACCGCCTGTGGGGGCCTGCGCTCTCCTGGAGTGCGGGGTTGGCAATAGCTCTGCTGCTGTTTGCTTCCGTACTCTTGCACGAGCTCGGACACAGTTTGGCTGCCATATCACAAGGCATTAAAGTTAATTCTATTACCCTATTTTTATTTGGCGGAGTAGCTTCGATCGACTCGGAATCAAAAACTCCCGGTCAAGCTTTTCAAGTAGCCATTGCCGGCCCTCTCGTCAGCTTTGCGCTGTTTTTAATCCTCGGTTTGGGTTCTCAAGTTCTTCCCCCGAAAAGTTTGCTAGCAGTTGTCACCGAAAGGGTAGCACTAATCAATCTCGTTTTGGGATTATTTAACTTAATTCCTGGTCTGCCTTTGGATGGAGGACAAGTTTTAAAAGCAGCTATTTGGAAAATGACCGGCTCTCGATTTGCCGGCGTTCGCTGGGCGGCAAAAACAGGACAAGTTTTAGGTTGGCTGGCCGTTGCCTTGGGTCTGAGTTTATGCTTGTTAGCGCACGAGTACGGCGGTTTGTGGATTGCGCTGATCGGCGGGTTTGGCATTCGCAATGCCACTGCTTATAGCCGATTTACTTCACTGCAAGAAGCCTTGGTGAAAATTAAAGCCGGCGATGCGATGAGTCGCGAGTTTCGAGTTGTAGATGCAGATTTAACTCTGCGAGAATTTGCCGATCGATATTTGTTAGAAGTCAATCCGTTTCCATTTTACATTGCTGCGACCAACGGCCGGGATTTGGGCTTAGTGTCGATCGACGATATCCGCTTCACAGAACGCAGTCAGTGGCAACTTCAGACTTTGCACAACATTTTGAAACCCCTGGAAAAAACCCCCACAGTGTCCGAAAAAGCATCCATCGCAGAAGTAATTAACAACATGGAAGCCCGTCAACTTTCCCGAATCATCGTCCTCTCGCCGATTGGTTCAGTAGCAGGGACGGTCGATCGGGGTGACGTGGTTAAAGTTTTGGCAAAATACCTCAAACCGCAGATTTCAATCGCCGACATCCAGCGCAGCAAAGAAGAAAACAGCTATCCGCAGGGATTGCAGTTAAGTGCGATCGCCAAAACCGCACAAGAAAACTAAAAATTTGGCATTAGTCAAACAATTTGGGATTTGGGATTTGGGATTTGGGATTAAAAGAAGAAGAACCCCCGGATTCATCTGTGCAGACCATGTAAAATCCAATTCCACTATCTCAAATCAAAAATCCCAAATTGTTTGATTTGATAAGTTAAGAGGTGGTGCATTTTTTCAAGGAAAGTTGAAAAAATAATTATCAATATGCCCAAATTTTTGCATCAATTTCATCATAAATTGAAGGATAGAGGCTGGAATTGGAAAAACTTAACTCATTCCTTCCCCTTCCCTGACTTGCAACCTCTTGCTATTACCTGCATGGTCGTAACGGGAACTCTATTGGGAGTGCGGCATTTAGGCTGGTTGCAGCCATTGGAATTAAATGCTTTCGACCTCATGGTGCAGTTGCGCCCCGATCCAGGTGCTGACCCTAGGTTGCTGGTAGTCGAAATCACAGAGCGGGATATTAATACTATTGAAAAATGGCCAATTTCCGATCGCACTTTAGCAAAAGCGATCGCCGAAATAGCGCGTCTAGAACCCACAGCTATTGGCATAGATATAATTCGCGCGACTCCCTACGAACCGGGGAATGCAGAATTAGCAACTCAATGGCAAAACCCCAAAGTATTTCCCATTACCTTCAGAGGCGACTCAAAGTATGATCTAGTGCCACCACCTCCTAATATACCAGAAAAGCGGGTAGGATTTAACAATTTAGTGGTCGATCCAGACGGTATAGTGCGTCGCAACTTGATGTCTACTGGCGATGGTAAAAAGACGTTTTATTCTTTTCCAACACGACTAGCTTTTGCATATTTTGACAGTCAAAATATAGAGTCGAAAGGCACAGAAGAGAATGAATTTATGGTTGATAAAACAGTATTTTTAAAACTGCGTTCAAACTCAGGAGGTTATCAGAACATTCCTGCCCAAGGCTATCAAATATTGCTCAATTACCGCTCTCCTAAAAATATAGCAGAGACCGTAACACTAAGTGAAGTTTTGGAGGGTAAAATTGAGCCAAAGTTGGTAAAAGGTAAAATAGTCTTAATCGGGGTTACAGCCCCAACTGTAAAAGATATTTTTTCTACCCCTTACAGTGCTACTAAAAACGGTAATATCCCGACGCCTGGGGTATTAATTCACGCAACGGCTACTAGCCAAATCCTCAGCGCAGTTTTAGATGGGAAAGGGCTATTTTGGTATTGGGATGAATGGCAAGAAATCCTCTGGATTGTGGTTTGGAGTGCAGTGGGCGGCTGTTTAGCTTGGCGGGTAGAAAAATCGCTGAATTTGATCGCGCTCGCGATCTCAGCTTCCGGCTCATTATTCGGATTCACCTTTTTCCTATTCATGCAACAGGGGTGGATACCTCTAATCGCTCCAGCCCTGGCACTTTTAATCACCGCAGGAGTCGCAGTAATCTATAAGTACGAGCAGTCGAGGCAACAGGAAGGGATTGTGATGAAGTTATTAGGACAACAAACTTCACCGGCGATCGCAAATGCCCTGTGGAAAGAGCGCGTCCATCTGCTCGAATCAGGGTTATTGCCGGGCCAAAAAGTTACTGCTACGATCGTCCTCACTGACTTGCAGGGTTTTAGTACAATCTGCGAAAAACTACCGCCAGAAGTAGTAATGAGTTGGTTAAATGAGTATTTATCCGCAATAGCCCAAGAAGTCCAAGCACATCAAGGTGTTATTAATAAATTTACCGGAGATGGGATGCTAGCAGTATTTGGCGTACCCATTCCCCGCACCACTCCACAAGAAATTGCAGAAGATGCTCGCCTCGCCGTATCTTGCGCGCTAGCCATCAGTTCCCGCTTGCCACAAATGAATCAAAATTGGAGCAATCGCGGTTTGCCATCGGCAAAAATGCGAGTAGGCATCTTTACAGGGCCTGTGATGGTGGGTAGTCTCGGAGGCACAACCCGTTTAGAATATGGAGTGATCGGCGACAGCGTAAATATTGCCTCTCGGCTGGAAAGCTGCGAAAAGCATCGGCAAGAGGACACTTGCCGGATATTGATTGCAGAAGAAACCTTACTGCATCTGGCAGACCAATTTGAGGTAGAATCTTGGGGAGCTTTGCCTTTAAAAGGCAGGGAACAAAAAGTTAATGTCTACCGGATTTTGGGAAGGAAAAAGAAAGAAAAAGAGAGAATTTATCCATAAAAATTCAGGGAGTTAATATGAAAAAAATTACTAAGTTTCTGATCGATCTGACATCAGTTGGCTCAATAGTATTGATAGCCACACTTAACATTTCTCAATTTGCAGTTGTGGGACAGCCCAAAATAAACACACCTGACCACCCACCCAACACTCAATCGGGAGGGCCGCGCTTCATTCAGCCCCGTGAAGATATCGATGAGCGGCCCCCCACTCAACCAAGACGCTCTGTGCGCGGTGGCTGCGGGAGCATTAGTCAGCTAGGTCTCACAGCCTTAGTGCCTAAAAATAAGATCGGACGGACTGTTTCGGAGTATCCAACATTGTTTTTCTACTTGCCTCAAACAAAGGCAGAATTAGCCGAATTTACCCTAGAAGATCAAAGCGGCAACGAGATTTATAAACAGGATGTCACAATTAGCAATTTATCAGGGGTGATCGGCGTTAGTATCCCCGCTAACACAAATGTGCTGCCCTTGGAAGCAGGCAAAAGTTACCGTTGGAATTTTACAGTGATTTGCGACGCTCAAGACCGATCGAGCGATCAGATCGAAAGCGGTGTTGTACGGCGAGTTGAACTCAGTGCAGACATCCGCAGTCAATTAGAGAAGGCCGATCCGCGCCAAAAAACGGTTATTTATGCTGAAAATGGGATTTGGCAAGATGCCCTCAGCACCCTAGCTGCCGCTCGCCAAGCCAATCCTAACGATGCAGAATTAGCTGCTGATTGGGAAAGCTTGCTAGAGTCAGTGACATTGGGCAAAATTGCCAAAGAGCCGATCGTTGAAATTGAGCAGCAGCCATAGATGAGTTTTCCGATTTTAGATTGGCGATTTTAGCGAGATACCCAACTTTTTCAAGAAGTTAGGTATCTCTAGTATCTAATATATTTTCCTTCTTCCTTCTTCCTTCAAAATCTGCTATATCCTGCCATTCCCGATCCGAAAGCGGCTGCACTTCC
This sequence comes from Microcoleus sp. K4-B3, assembly GCF_036704615.1. NCBI lineage: Bacteria > Bacillati > Cyanobacteriota > Cyanophyceae > Oscillatoriales > Microcoleaceae > Microcoleus > Microcoleus sp. K4-B3. The sequence continues at coordinate 13,791 of NZ_JAUBSF010000077.1, read as the reverse complement.
AAATCAATTTCAAAACAGCGACAAGCGGCCGCACTCAAAACATCAATTAAAGTTGCAATCAAATCATCTCCCCCTTCAGATAGAGGTAATTTCACAGGAATTAATTCATCTCCAAACACTTGAGAAAACAATTTAACATCTGGCTGCAAACGCATCGAACCGTGCTGCAAAATAGCATCCCCCCGTCGCAATTGCGCGCTACCAATTAACTTGCAGCCATCAAGTGTAACTAAATCCGCACCCGTCGCAGTACCAAAACAATTCGGATTGTGAATATAACCCCTTCCAGCTTCCCCGTATTGCAAATCCAAACCCATCGCCCTCCAACCCTCAATCAAAAACTCGCAAATAGTCTGATAAGCTTTCATACGGCTGCTTCCAAATCCCGACGCCACAACTGCATAAGTTAAATCCCCTTGGTGCAACACGGCGCGCCCGCCGCTGGGCCTCCTCACCAACTCCACAGGTATTTCCCGCCAAGACAACTGCTGCCAAAACTCCGGCCACCTGCGCTGGTGGTAGCCCAAAGAAATCGCCGCCGGTTGCCAAGTGTAAAATCGCAGAGTTGGGGGATTTTTGCCCGCTAGATGCTGTTCCAGTAGCCATTCGTCGATCGCCATCTGGACGCTACCAGACGCCGACAACAGTGGAATTAAACGCCATACAGAATTAGCCATCAGTCCCCAGTCCTGAGTTCGCACTCAATAATTCGCAGAATGTTTTAAAATTAGTAACAGTTTTTTGGGCCTGTCTTGTCAGTTGGTGCAAGTTTTACCGAGCCGGTGCTTTAGAAATAAATAGAAAAAATAATCGCAGAACCATGAGCAACACTGTAATTGTCATTAACGACGAAAAATTTGAAACAGAAGTCCTGAAAGCTGAGCAACCAGTGCTTGCCTATTTTTGGGCTAGTTGGTGCGGGCCTTGCAAACTGATCGCGCCTTCGGTAGACTGGGTGGCGGCCAACTACAGCGATCGCCTGAAAGTGGTTAAAATGGAAATTGACCCCAATCCTAATACTGTCAAGCAGTATAAAGTAGAAGGAGTCCCAGCTCTCAGGCTGTTTAAAAATGCCGAAGTAGTGCTTTCTCACGAAGGAGCTATTACTAAACAAACTTTGATCGGTTTGCTCGACGCTCACTTATAAAGTTTGGATATGATTCGGGAGTTTCCAACTCCCAACTCACAATTATAGCAATCGCATTTTTTTAAATATCTCTATTTTCTCCTCGCTATTCCTCTCTGACTCTGCGCCCTCTGCGCTCTCTGTGGTTATAAAAAAAACATTCACAAAGCAAATAAGAATGCCATCGCAAAAAAATAAATAATATTTAATCAATATAAAAAGATTCCTTAAAATTCCAAAAAGTTACAAAAAATATGCAATTTGCCAAACGTTTAGAGCCACTGCAATTTAATGTATTTGCCGATATGGATCGGGCAAAAGCTCAAGCTAGAGCAGCGGGGCAAAATGTGATTGACTTGTCTCTGGGTTCTTCGGATTTGCCTGCCGCTGCTCACATTACAGATGCGATCGCACATTCTTTGTCGGACTCCAGCACCCACGGCTATTTGCTCTTTAACGGGACGAAATCTTTCCGGGAAGCCGCAGCTATTTGGTACGAGAAAAAATTTGGGATTTCAGTAAATCCAGAAACCGAAGTGCTGCCGTTAATTGGTTCCCAAGAAGGCACGGCGCACCTGCCTTTAGCTGTACTCAACCCCGGAGATTTTGCTTTGCTGCTCGATCCGGGCTATCCTTCCCACGCGGGCGGTGTGCATTTGGCCGGCGGTCAAATTTATCCGATGCCGCTATTAGCAGAAAATGCGTTTTTGCCGATATTTGAAGATATTCCGACAGCAGTGCTGGCTCAGTCGAAGATGATGGTTTTGAGCTACCCTCACAATCCTACAACTGCGATCGCACCTGTTGCTTTTTTTGAGAAAGCCGTGGCTTTTTGTCGCGAACACCGGCTAGTTTTAGTTCACGATTTCCCTTATGTGGATTTGGTATTTGACGATCGCAATTCTGCAATTGAGGCGACTGGGATCGAGGAAAACCGCAAATTGATGGCACCGTCAATTTTTCAGGCCGATCGAGATAAGAGTGTGGCGATCGAGTTTTTTACACTATCCAAATCCTACAGTATGGGAGGTTTTCGAGTCGGATACGCGATCGGCAATTCCGAACTAATTGCAGCGCTGCGCCAGGTAAAAGCCGCAGTGGACTTCAACCAATACCGAGGGATTTTGAACGGAGCGATCGCAGCTTTAACAGGCCCTCAAGATACCGTCAGAACAAGCGTAGAAACCTTCAGAAAACGGCGGGATGCCTTTGTAAACGCGCTGCAGGGCATCGGCTGGCAAGTCCCCGTACCCCCTGCCACCATGTACGTCTGGGCGAAACTGCCGGAACCTTGGGCCCAAGATTCCGTGAAATTTTGCACTCAGCTAGTACAGAGTACAGGAGTCGCAGCTTCCCCCGGTGCCGGTTTCGGGAAATCAGGAGAAGGCTACGTGCGATTTGCCTTAGTCGAGTCGCCAGCAATTTTGGAAGCAGCAGTTAGAAAAATTGCTGAGTTTCAAAATTGAGCGATGTAATCTGTGTCAACTTAACCCGAAACACCCTTGTGAGACTTAAGTACACCGGACTCGAGCTTTGAGCCAGGGGTTTTAACCCCTGCCTGACTGGGGTTCTGGCGTTTTTGGCGACACACTTTGGGCATGGCGCCTAAGTCCTTACCCGCAGCTCAAGATTGGTGCAATTGCTAAAATATTGTGATTTATACCTAAAGGAATAGATATTTGCACGGACTATCTGTCAAAATTTCAGTTAAGAAATGTTAACGCGAGGCATCTTGAGAATTTTCAGTTCCGCTCACCCACTCTAAAAATCCTTGAAATGAATTCTGTCGGGGCAGCGATTGTTCCGTAGCGGCGATCGCACATCCCAAAAATACCATACTCCCCAAAATTGCAATCAGCGGAAAATGCTTGCCCAGCCCAAAGTCGCGCTGAATGCGAGCTAGCGGCCTGCTCTCGCGCCTGAGCATCTTTCCCACCGTCAGTTGTTTGAGACAAAAAGGATCGCGCACAAAATGACCGCTCCAGCTAATTACTAAATGAGAATGGCAGTGAGGACAAGTGAATAGTCCGCTAACCATCCCGACTGGGCCTACGACGCTGGAACGGTTGCAGATCGGGCAAGTGACAGAATGAGTGTTATAGGTGGGAGCGTTCATAACTGTTTTTCTTGAATAAAAAAAAACCAACAACTAATTGGGAGCCTGTGTTAACGCCTAAGGTATAGACCTGAAGAGGCACTTTTCCTTAATTCCTAGTTTACCGCTCGGATCGGGTCGATCGCAGCTCATTGCTTTGGAAAACCTTCAAATTGCCAATCCCGCAACGAGTGCAAGTCGGGAGTACAGGTGAGATTGTATTGCAACGGAGTAACCGTTATTCTGTTGTCGCGAATAGCTTGTACGTCCGTAGGAATATCATGCGACACCGCCGAATCGGGGATTTCTTCTATATCTTCTAACAATTCCCCAGCTAGCCAATAATAAGTTTTGCCGCGCGGATCGGTGCGCTTTTGAAATATGTCGAAATAGCGGCGAATGCCTTGACGGGCGATCGCAACTCCGGTAATTTCTGCTTGTGTGACTGCCGGTATGTTGACATTCAACAGCATCGGTTTCGCCATTGGCTGTTTTTCCAACTGTGCCAGCAAGGTGACAGCGAAATCCACTGCCGGCCCAAATTCCTGCGAAGTATAGCTCGCGAGGCTGAAAGCAATGCTGGGAATGCCTTCCATAATTCCTTCCATTGCGGCAGAAACCGTGCCCGAACAGATGATGTCCGTGCCTAAATTGGGCCCGTGGTTGATACCGGAAAGGACAAAATCCGGCGGTTTGTCAAGTAAAGCCCACAAAGCGAGTTTCACGCAGTCGGCGGGAGTTCCCGAACAAGCCCAAGCTTGGACTGCGGGATCAAAAATAGATTCGACAATTTCGGCGCGGATGGGTTGGTGCAAGGTAAGGCCGTGGCCGGTAGCGGAGCGCTCTCTGTCGGGACAAACTACGCTCACGTCGTGACCTGCGGCGGCGAGAGCGTTGGCGAGGCTACGGATGCCTTGTGCAAAGATGCCGTCGTCGTTGCTAATTAAAAGTTTCATTAAAATTTTTATAGGCCTTATAGCAATCTTAAACTAGATTCAACTAGGGCGATCGCTCTAACATCGAATTACCTATTACAAATTATCCGTAACTGCCTAAAATCTAAAATCTAAAATCTAAAATCTAAAATCAACAAGACTGTCGAGCCAAAATTGCGCTAAACTCAACTTGGCTCAAAACTGCCATCAATCTAAAATCTAAAATCTAAAATCTAAAATCAAAATGACTGTCCAGCTAAGCGACATTGAAACTCAACTAGAAACCCTCAGCCAAGAGTCCAAAAGTGCGATCGCCACTGCCAATACCCTCGAACAACTCGAACAGTTGCGCGTCGGCTACCTCGGCAAAAAAGGCCAACTCTCTCAAATTTTAGGCATGATGGGTAAACTGTCGCCAGACCAGCGGCCCAAAGTAGGTGCGATCGCCAATACAGTCAAAGAAGCCCTGCAAGCCAATTTAGAAGACAAGCGCGCCGCCCTCCAAACCGCCCAAATCCAAGCCAAATTAGCCTCAGAAACCATCGATGTCACCATGCCGGGGATTTTTCGCCCCCAAGGCCGCGTTCACCCCTTAAACGCCGTCATAGACCGCGCTCTCGATATATTTGTCGGCCTCGGATACACCGTCGCCAACGGCCCGGAAATGGAAACAGATTATTACAACTTCGAGGCGCTGAACACCCCGCCAGACCACCCGGCGCGGGATATGCAAGATACATTTTACTTGCCAGGAGGTGACTTGCTGCGGACTCAGACATCATCGGTGCAAATTCGCTACATGGAACAGCACAAACCGCCGATTCGGATTGTCTCTCCCGGCCGCGTTTACCGCCGCGATACTGTTGATGCTACTCACGCAGCAGTCTTCCACCAAATTGAGCTTTTAGCAATTGATGAAGGTCTGACATTTACTGACTTGAAAGGCACAATTAAAGAGTTTTTGCGGCAAATGTTCGGGCAAGATTTGCCGATTCGTTTCCGCACGAGTTACTTTCCGTTTACGGAGCCTTCTGCCGAAGTAGATTTGCAGTGGAACGGCAAATGGCTGGAAGTTTTGGGCTGCGGAACTGTCGATCCTAACGTTCTTACAGGAGTCGGTTTAGACCCTGAAAAATATACTGGGTTTGCGGCCGGTTTTGGGGTCGAGCGGTTCGCAATGGTACTTTATGAAATCGACGATATTCGCCGGGTTTATGCTAGCGATTTGCGCTTTTTGCGGCAATTTTAAAGCATGGTTTGGGGTCGGTTCTACAAACCCTCTAGAGATTTTGCTTAAGCTACATCAATTTTTCAGTTTCAAGTAAGCAGACAAGAGCGACAAAACCATAAGATATGGTGGGCGGGTGAGTGCAAGTAACTCTTGCTATCCGACTTCTTGCAGGTCAAAACCCGCCCCCTCACATCAGTTTATTCATGCCCGCTTACTTAAGTAGACAAGGGCTTTGCACTTACCTACTTATTTATTTTCTAATTGCTAAAAACATCCTTGATGCTGTCAACAGCGCGCTCTACAGCATTCTTGGTATTATCTACTGCTTCCTGAGTCCGAGCTGAATCTTCCGATGCTCTTTTCTCAATTGTGGCCGCGTCTTTCTTAGCTTTGCGCTCTACGAAACTACCATCATCCGATGCTCGATCGACTTTAGCAGCATTTGTCTTGGCAGTTTCCTTAACCTTCTCTTCTGTATCTCGGATGAAGTTCTTGGTTCGTCCAGCATCTTTGCTGGCTTTTTCTTGAACCCCATCGCCCGCATCTGCTGCTGCGACGATCGAGTTTACAGCAGGAGAAGCCATTGCTGCGGTGTTCGAGAAAAACGCACCCTGCCAAACGAAGGCCATCGCTGACACGCAAAGCACAGTTGCAGCCATCCAGCGCCCGACAGTCGAAAGCAGTTTCGTAAAATAATTCAGTTTCATACAATACACAATCAGAGATGACATTCTATTTCTACTCGATCTGAGCGATCGGCTGAACCGTTCTCTAGATAGAGGTTATCCGCCGACGAACGGTTAAAAAAATTCCCTCTTTTGATAGATGGAAGCCCGGAATGTCAGTCAATTGTAGATTTGAGACTTGAGATTTGAGATTTGAGATTTGAGATTTGACCCCACAACAGCCATTTGGAATCTTGAACTTTGGTGAGCCGATTTTAGATTTTAGATTAAAGATTAAACAATTGATATCAAATCTGTTAGGCTCGGAATTATTCATATATCTCTTGTCTGCATCTGGGTGAATCAGCGTCAATTCCTTGTCATCTGCAGCCCTAGAAATTTTCTTTTTTTAACCGCAGATGAGGGCAGATAAACACAGATTAACGCATATTAATTAGATCGATTCCGGTTGCAGCGTCCGTGATTGTTGACAGTTGACAGTTGACTGGATTTTACCAAAACGATGCTGCCGGATTTGATATGAGTCCACAACCGGAGCGCATATCCGCGCGCTTAAGTAGGTACGCGGGAAAAATAATCTTTATCTAACAAAACATTAACTAGCGTGAGGAAAAATAAAATTAACACGTTGTGTACGGTCAGTAGATAGGTGCAAATAAACTTTGGGATTTCACTGAGATCTTGCACCATTCTCAATAAGCCTTTTATAGGCGGGCAAGATGTCCACCCCACAAGAAAATTCACTCTTCGCTTCACAGGCCGGGAAGCCTGTTCTTGAGAAGGGTGCAAGATGTCAGATCTCACACTCTTTCAAACTTTAAAACTATCATAAATCTTGTGATTGCTTTCATAATATCATTTCTGAGGAGCGTTTCACGGAGTGACACTCGCTGTTTTTGACTGCATACATATTTTCCCGCTCATCTACTTACAGCGCTTTGCATCTAAATGGAGTACACCCCTCCCCAACCCTTCCCGAAGTTCGATGAGGACGCCCGATAGGGCGGGTGGGGTGAATGTACTTCACTTAGTTGAAATCTGCTGTATTTACGAATAGGTTGTTTCCGAGATTATGTGTGGGATGTCAATATATAATACTTAACAAACAACTAATGACTAATCACAATTCAGGAGAAAAGTCAATACTGTTTCATCGATTCCTTTTAGTTTCAATGGCTTATATTTAACAATTCGATTTTCCTCAACATAATCTGCAACCGCAGCCGAAATTAGCACAGTGTTTGGTTGCGCCACCTCTTGCAGGCGGGCGGCAATATTGACGCTCGGCCCGATCGCAGTATAATCCGATCGGTCGGGGCCGCCAAACATTCCCACTACCGCAGTACCCTGGTGAATTCCGCAGCGAAACCGCACCGGAAGCACCCCATTGTCCCCAACAATTCCCTGCTCCAACCAGCCCTTGTTAAGCTCCTTCAGAGCTTGCAGCATTTGGCCAGCAGCAGCTACAGCGCGGCGTACTTGCTCGTTAGGCGTTAGTTCCTCCGGCGCTCCAAAGAAAGCCATTACCGCATCTCCGACAAACTTGTCCACCGTACCGCCGCTGTCAAAAATAGCCTTAGTCATTGCCGCCAAATATTCATTCAAAAGCTCAGCTACCCGGCGCGATCGCAGCGTATTTGACATTTCCGTAAAACCGACAATATCGCTAAACAGAATAGTAATCAATCGCGGTTCCGGGCGCAAATCCAGGGCCAAATCTCCAGCCGCTGCGGCCTTCACCATCGACGGCGGCAAAAATCGGCGCAGCACCGACTCAGTTAAATAACTGTTCAACTGCTGCACTCGGCGCTCGTTTTGTTTGAGGGCGAGCAAATTCCGCACTTCCGCCAACAATTCGCGATCGTTAAAAGGCTTGGACAAATAAGCATCAGCACCCCGTTCTACTCCTTCAATTCGAGTATCCTCGTCGGCTTTAGCAGTCAGCAAAATTGCCGGAGTTCCCTGCAATTCCTCATCCTCTCGAATCATCCGAATCAAATCCAAGCCCGAGATCAAAGGCATCATCAAATCCGTTATAATTAAATTGGGGTGGCGTTTTTTTGCCACGGCCAATCCTTCTTCTCCGTTGCGGGCGAGCAAAACAGCAAAGCCGGAATCTCGCAAAATTGCCGACACATAAAAGCGCAAATCGGGATTGTCGTCAACCACCAAAACCGTTCCCACTGCTGTTTCCGATCTAACCGGTTCGAGTGCCTCAAAGTTATAATTTTCTGCCTCACTTTCCGACAAATCCGCCTCCACATCTGCAAGTTCCACCGCAGCTTTGGATGAGTGAAACTCCGCAGGTATTTCTAGTACCTGTTCCGGGGGCAAGTGAGTTGAACCGAAGTGCAGCCAAACGGTAAAAGTAGTACCTTCGCCGTAAACTGACTCAACGGAAACTTGACCGCCGTGGAGTTCGACTAATTCTTTGACAAGTGCCAAACCTAAACCGCTGCCTTCGTAGGAACGGCTGGCAGAACCTTCGGCTTGGTGAAAGCGCTCGAATAAATAGGGAATTTGTTCGGTGCGAATGCCGATACCGGTGTCTTTTACTTGCAACAAGCAGTGAGCGCCGGCTGATTCAACTTTCAGGGTGATATTTCCGCCTTCTGGGGTGAATTTGACAGCATTAGATAGCAGGTTGTAAATAACTTTGTCAAATCTTTCAAGGTCCAAATAAAGTAAAGGACATTCTTGCAGTTGGGTAATTAAGTGCAGTCCTTTTTTCTCGCAGTAGGCGCGAAACGACTCTGCGGTAGAGTAACAGAAACCGACCAAATCGCAGGGACGAAAACTCGGCTGCATCCGTCCGGCATCGAGCCGCTGCAAGTCCAGCAGTTGATTTACCAAGCGCAGGAGGCGGCGGGAATTGCGCAAAGCGATTACTGCTTGTTCGTAGGGCAAGTCTTCTTGGCGCCTGCAAGCTGATTCCAGAGGGCCGATAGTTAGAGTTAGAGGCGTGCGGAACTCGTGGGAGATATTTTGGAAAAACTCGGTTTTGAGCCGATCGGCTTCCAGAAGCCTTTCTGCCTGCTGTCTGGTAGTCTGGTAGAGGCGCGATTGCTGCACTGCCAGAGCAGCTTGAGTTGCGACTATTTGAGCCAGGTCAATGTCTGAGTTGTTCCAGCGGCGGATGCTTCGATTTTGGCGCAGGGAAATGCTGCCGATAATTTTGCCTTCTGAGAGCAAGGGAACGACTAACAGGGCGCGGGCTGGCGATCGAACTTGCAGTTCTGTAACATTTAACTCGGGGTGTTCGTGGAGGTCTTCGATCGCCACCGGCTCTTTTGATACCATAACTTCCAGCAACACCGGATTGCCCCGAATCGGCACCAAAGACTGGGGTAGGGAAGGATGGGCAAAAACCCAGCCGCGAGCGTTATTAGCAGCATCCACAGAGCCCGTCTCATGGCCAAGAGGGTTCGCAACTACCTCTGGATCGTTAAAACCCTGTTCTACAGTCACGGTATCTCTCTTTGCGTCGTATAGCCCCACGCATTGGACGTATTCATCATCTTCTGTCCACAGAGATAGGGCGCAGCCGTCAACTTGCAAAGCTTGGCCAAGCTGTTGAGTAATGGCTGCAAAAATATTTTGGGGATCGAGACTCGATCGAATTGCCGTAGTAATAGTATTGACTAAGGCTTCGCGCTTAGCCAGCGCCCGCACCTGTTCGTAAGCCCGGGCTTGAGAAAGCGCCAAAGCCGCTTGGTCGGCCACCGTAATTACCAACTGTACCTCGTGGTCTTGCCACTGGCGCGGTCGATCGAACTGGTGCAGCGCCAAGACTGCCATCAGTTCGACTTTGTAAAACAGCGGTACGATCAAGCTCGATCGAATATTCGCAGCTTGGTAAGCCTGCTTTCGCTGTTGATTATCCCAGTTTAAAACTCGATCGTCAGTTTGGGCATCTTGAATCACCTCTACATCCCGAGTTTCCCAAACCAAATTCGGCAGCAAATCCGGGGATAGTTCGGCTGCAGAAGCGTCTGCAGGCGTGACTTCCTCATCGCCGTCCAACTCTTGAGTTTCGGCCTTCTGGTAAACGAACCACTCATCCGCCACCCGGCCGTCTTGGAACGGCCGCAGCAGACAGCAACTCACCTCAAACATCTGCCCGACGCTTTCCACAATTCTTTGCAGCATTTGCTGGTAATTGGGAGCCGATCGGATAGTATTGGTAACCGCATACAGCAGCGATTCTTGGCTCAAAGCCCTGCGCAGTTCATTGGTGCGCGTTTTCAGAAGATTGTGAGTCTCAACAGCTTGACTGACAAGAGTTATGAGTTCTTGAGCATCCCAAGGCTTGGTAACGTATTTGAATACTTTGCCAGCGTTAATAGCTTCAACTAAATCTTCAACATCCGTATAGCCAGTTAAAATAATTCGGATCACATCGGGGTATTGAGCCGCCGTCAGGCTGAGAAACTCCGTACCGCTCATTTTTGGCATTCGCTGGTCGGAGATAATCACCGCAACTTCTCCCTGTTTTGCCAAAATTTCGAGGGCAGCGGGGCCAGATTCGGCTCTGAGCACTTTGTAGTCTCGATGGAAGGTGCGGTAAAGCAAGTCGAGGTTATCCGGTTCGTCATCGACGATCAGGATTTTTAGCTTAGGATTTTCTTGGGAATTCATGCACCGTTCTCCTGTGCCCCGGGGCAGTTCGATTTAATAAGTCTGATGAAAGGAAGAATTCACCGATTTCAATTGCTCAAGTCATACCATTTTCGATTTTCGATTTTCGATTGGTAATGAATGATGAAAATAAGAGTTGGGAGTTTGCCTACAGTGCCATTATTTTGGGAAAATGGTATCACAATAATTCGTGGATCTGAAGTTTTTGTGACTGTACCGAGGCAAGCATCAACCTTGATTTTTGATGTCTGGGTTTTTAATTCGGAATTCTTCTGAGCCACAGTTATCTATCGTGCACCCCAATTTTATTATTTAATGATATTCACATAAAGTCCTCTCCCAAAAAGTTTCCTTGACCCCTTAAATCTATGCAGCACGAGAGCCAACACGAATCTGGCACTTTTAACTGCCGTCTGGATATCTTAGAATACATAGGAATAACCGTCCTGATTGTGAGTTGATTTGCCAAATTGATGTTTTATTCTGGCTCCTGGGCCTGTTTTATTTGGTATGTGAAAGCTGCCCGCAGCACGATACAATAGACAACCAACATCTTCGCCTGTGTTTTTCCGCACAGGTAACAGCAACTTTAACACTCAGCCAAGGATACAGGTCGCAATCCGGCGCCAAGCCCCTGACTGATATTCGGGGGTTGCCCACAGACAACAGAGCCGTCTGTGGGAGTGACGCAATTGCTGTACCATTTTAGTTAGACTTTCACTTTTTTTCCCGATCGCGGCATTTTTTGTGCCTCCTGCAGACCTTCGACAAGCCAATTACTGCGGCGAAACACCGCAAGCCAGAGCATCCATCTGTTAATCTTAGCTAGGGATGTACTCTGTGGAAACCGGTCAGTCGATTTAGATTTTAGATTTACTCCACAGATGAATCGGGGAGCTTGAACTAGGGTCTAAAATTTTGATCTCTCCACGACGAGTGTCGGGGGGTTGTATCGGTTTTTGGGCGGGGTCAATCAGCTCGATCGAGGTTTTGAATGTCTCGATCGCTCGCAGCGCAGAGTATCGCAAGCAGAGTATCGAGCCGACGGGGGAAAACCCCCGCAGACTGTTTCCAGGCATCCAAATTTAAATTGGACGGTTGGGAGAGTACCCCCTGCCGCAACAGGCATCGGTCGGTTCGATCGGGGACGCGCGATGGATTGCCCAGAACTGCTGAAAGCTGGGTTGCCAGGCCGGGGGCAGGCGGTAAACATCCGACGCGCGATCGCGCCCGGTGATTAGTCTGGCCAGTCGTGGAGCTTTTCAATTACCCCTTGAGGGATAAATTATATTCGATCGGGTATTTCCGCAAGCAAAGAGCGGTAGGATTCCGGGAACCTGACCTTAAAACCTTTTTGATTGTTTTTAATACCTTTCCCGCTAAGCTGTCGCGCATTTAATTGGTAAGCTAGTGTTTACTTAAACTCTTGTGGCTGGGGGTCTCCTGCCAGCGATCGAGCTTCAATTTAAATGCCAAGTAGCCGATCCACAAATCTAGTATTAGGGGATAGCTTTTATTTGGTCATAACTAGAGTTTTAAACCCTCAAAAATTCCCATTTACATCATAAGACTACTTAAAGTCAAGCAAAAAGAATGTAATTTAATCTTGCTAATAAACTATGCCTATAAGTTACGTTATAAGATCAGTATAACATCAGTTAACTTTCTAAGAGGGCAGCTTAGAAACCCGCGTAGAAAAATTAATATAGTGGCCTGGCATTGTGAATCCTTCCTTTTTTTCCTCACCCTCTCACGAACAACAAACTCCCGGACTTTCTGGTTTTTCGATCCGGGTGGCTGCGCCGAACGACTTGACGCAGCTAGCTGATATTTTGGCCATGAGCTTTCACTCCCGCCAGGGGTTTGTAGAATGGGTGTATCCGGTGTTGCGTTTGGGCATTTACGAAGATTTAAAAAATCGACTGCGTTCTAAGGCAGAACATTACATTTGTCTGGTTGCTGAGCTAGTCTCGCGCGAGGAGGGAACGCAAAATTATACATCGCACCGAAATCAGCGCATGGCAGGAACAGTAGAAATGGCTCTGCGTTCTCGCTTTCCTTGGCAAATCCCGAGTTCTGAGTATCCTTATTTGTCGAATTTAGCCGTTCACCCGGAGTACCGGCGGCAGGGAGTTGCTCAACAATTGCTCAGCAACTGCGAGGAGACAGCCAGAGAATGGGGATTTTCTGAGATTTACCTCCACGTTCTGGAAAATAATCACGCGGCGCGAGAGTTGTACTATCAAGCCGGCTATCGCTTGCAACAGGTGGATTGGAATTGGACTTGTTGGCTGTTCGGCCAGCCGCGCCGGCTGTTTTTACGCAAGCAGATTTTGCTCTCATAAGGTAAGTATTTGAATTGATCGTAGGGAATTGGGGCAAAGCAGGAAAAAGGAAAAAGCAGCTATGCCTGTATCCTTGACTTCCGGATTGTGAATCAATGGAATGGGGAATGGGGAATTAGTGATGAATGTTATACCATTTTTTAAAAGATGTGATAGAGATAAAGAATGTAAAATCCCAGACCATCCGGTGAGAAAACCAATGACGCGATCGGTGAAAGATGCCAAAATTTCCTGGACTTTTGTGCGGAGTTCGTCAAGATTACTAAACACTGACCAAGCTAAAAAATCTTTCAGATATTCCCACACTCTTTCTGTGGGATTTACGAACGGACAAGCCGGAGGCTGAAATAGTAAAATGATCTTGTCTGGTAATTCAGATGAGCTTAAATTATGAGAGTCGTGCGTTATCTACTTGAATGATGTGTAATTCATGAGGATATTGTATTGACAAAAGTTGTAAATATGCTTCCAAACAAACTTTGTCTAAATGCGAAAACTCCCCAAAAAAACTTTTGATCTTTTGCGCTCGATACTGCTCCATACAGCCAAAAACACTCAAATTTCCATTGATGCTTTCCGGGCGGGCTTTACGCCTGAAAGCGTCAGCTTGCGCCGACGAATTGTATGCAGCCCTAGACTATCGTTCATCACTACACCAATAAGAGTAATCCAAGGAAAAAATGATCCAAAATCAGGGATACTAAGAGAATAATTAATGTGCAATCTGCTGTATGT
>NZ_JAUBSF010000076.1:0-33878 GCF_036704615.1 Microcoleus sp. K4-B3 | reverse complement strand
TGTCGCTCATGTTTCTGTGTCAAAAAAGCTTTATGATGTGATTTTACCACGAACTGTTACTATTTTGGAGATGTCTAAACTAGCGATCGCAAATTATCCCTGCAGAAGATCGATCGCCCTTACCCGATCGCCAAATCCGATTTTATGGCAAAATTAGCCTAGACTGAAATATGAAAGCTGGCGATCGGGCAAGCTGTAGCGAATGTTGCCCTCGTGAGTCCTCACTTCGTTTTTGCCCTTTACCCCGGTTATAAAATCCGGTTTGTGAGCGTATTAGTCCGTAATCCTTGATTTAGTATGTAAATTCATGAACGTACAAATTACAGATTTGCGTGCTGGCGACGAGCCAAAAATTCAACAGGTAGCTAGATTAATAGTTGAAGGTTTTAAAGAGCATTGGCCCGATGCTTGGCCCGATATAAAATCTGCTTTGCAAGAAGTGCAAGAATCTTTGGGAGCCGATCGCATCAGTCGAATTGCTGTCGGCGACAGCAATCAAGTTTTGGGATGGATTGGCGGGATTAAACAGTATGACGGTAATGTTTGGGAACTGCACCCGCTGGTAGTGAGAACAGAATTTCGCAGACAAGGAATTGGTCGATCGCTCGTAGCTGATTTGGCAGCAGAAGCTAAAAACCGGGGAGGGATCGTGCTGTGGGTAGGTACCGACGACGAAGACAATCAAACCACTCTTTCAGGCATCAATCTTTATCCTAACGTTTGGGAACACGTCGCCAAAATTAGAAATTTGCGCGGTCATCCCTACGAATTTTATCAAAAAATGGGTTTTGCGATCGTGGGAGTGATGCCCGACGCGAACGGAATTGGCAAGCCAGATATTTTCATGGCAAAGCGGTTGTAAAGTTTAATGTTGGTTCTAAATTTACTGACTGGTGGCTTGCCCATCCAACACTTAGCAAAATTAGTGGTTGAAAGTTTCCCATAAAATCGGTCTAGTCTGGACGTGCGAACCCCGTTCGAGGGTCGCTAATAAACAAACCCAGAACTAACGAATCCATCACCGTATCCCAGACAGGAGTCAAACGCTCTGCATCGTCAACCCAGTAATCAAAAGTAATCAAACACTGAACATTAGAACCCAATCCAATACAGATTCGCGAATAAGCTTCCCGCTGTTCTGGAGGGTCGATAAACTTAAATTCAGTCCAAACAATCCGGGCAGTTTGCCGCTTCAATTGGATAATTTCCCCAGGAGCGATCGGATTTCGCGTATCATCTTCAACCACCTTCTGTAATAGCGGCACCAGCGGAAAATCTGCCCAGTTACCAGGCGGTAGCAAATTAAACGAAACCTCCAAACAACAATCATCATCCGGCGGCTTTTTATCCGTAAATCGGAACGACTTAGTATCCGGTTCAAAATGCCAATCTTCCGGGACATCAAAGCGGACTGCACCTCTTCCTGCTACAAAAATTCGAGTTCCAGGCTTTGACTTCCAATTGTGGTCTTCTTTGAGTTCCAGGGTTTCCTTGAGCCATTCTTGCTTTTTGCGCTTAGACATAAACAGAACACCAAATTGCTGCTAATGTGTAGTTTTAGACCTTGCAAACACATTTTAACTCTATTTTGCTCGCCGTTTGCTCAAATATAACAATTCTTACACAAATTATAAAATCCTCTCTTCTCTATTCCTCTGTGTTCTCTGCGCCTCTGCGGTAAAAAAGAATTCCTTTCACAATTGGCTAACTTTTATTTTTCACTCTTGGGAATAACATACCTAATTCCGCCTTTATTCCCAGCCGCATCGCCCTTGTAACGGGGGATAACATGAATAGCCGCGTGACTGCGACTTTGACCAGCCTGTTTATTAATATTTATTCCCACATTAAACCCGTCAGGCTGAAATTCTTTACTTAACATTTCTTGCACCTTATTAGCCATAAACCAGCAAGCCGATTGCTCTCGAAAAGGCAGTTCAAAATAATTAGCAACGTGACGCTTCGGAATAATTAAAACATGACCTTTGCTGGCGGGATAACCGTCAAACATCGCATAAGCTGTTGCTGATTCAGTTAGCAAAATTAGGTTTTTATACGGATTGCAGAATATGCAGTTATTAGTTGAATTTCTTTGATGGTTGTAATGCACGTATTTGTAAATTTCGCAATACTCATCTAGGTGAACTGGCTTAAAGGGAAGTTTGACAATGCACTGATATGTAGGTTTTTTGTGGACATAATGTTCTCGAAAGCCTTCTTTTTTGATATCCCTTCTCACCGCAAAATACGCATTCCCTCCCGGTTTCAACAGGTGCGACACTTCCATCAGGACATTAGCTTGTTCTTCGGGAAACAAAACATTCAAAACATAAAAGCAAATGATTGTGTCGAATTTATCTTCGGGGAATTCCGGGAAATAATAAGGGTCATAACCCGTAATATCGAAGCCTTTTTGCTGCAACAATCTCACATCGCTGCCCAAGCCGCACCCAAAATCTAAGACTTTGCCTTGCAGCAAGTTTTTATCCAATAAAAATCTTGCCGGAAATGACAGATAAATTCTTTCGATTGCCGTCAGGTGGCTGAATTTATTTTGTTGCTTTTTCATGGCCGCATAAATTTGATTTCAATCGTTGTTTTTAGTCTTTGCGTAAAGGTTTTGTTAAAATTCCGAGAATTTTGTCAACTTCGTTAATATAATAATCGTTCAAGTCAATAAAAGCTGTTTGATTTACCAATTTGAGAAACTTCCAAGCATTTCCCGTGGTAACACCTCCGTAAATCGCCTCAATTTCATCATTTTGCTGTTGATTGAATCGCTGGGCTCCCAACATTTCAGCAATACACTGTCCTAATCCGTTTTTGATGTTTTCATTTTTGGCTTCTACTAAGGTGACAACTGGTGTTCGGATTTCGTACAAATCGCTGGATGCGGTGAGGATATAATCGCAGTACCCGTTAAGTCCACTTTCGGGATCGGCATTAAATTCCGTGCCGGAAAAAAAGCCGATTTGGAAGTTTAAAATGCGCCGTACTTCTAATAATACGGGAGCAATAATTAACTCGGAGCGAGCTTTTTCAGTATTGATAGCATTGGCGAGAGGGATATATTCTGCTAGGGTTGTTTTGAGATAGTCGCTAGGTGCAATTGATTCTACATCTGCAAACAAAACTGTTTTTTCATTAACAGTGAGGTTAAATGCTGCACGCACTTTGGTGATGGTAGTAAATTCACTATATGACATTTTAAAAGTCCTTAAATTAACTAAAAATTACCGATGATACTTGAGATTTTACCATTATTGCAGTTTGGCGATCGCCCCTTTTTCCACCAAAACCTTACCAGTCACCAAATCCCGCACCGTCGCCAACAAAACCCGCCTCTCATCCACCTCAAAACCCACCGAAACCCTGTCAATTCCCAATACCCCCGGCGGATTCAAATGCGCCACGCAAACCTGCTGGTGGTGGCTTTCCAGAGAGCGAAAATCCGTCTGTTTGTTGAGCCAACTGCTCGTCATTTGTCCTTGTTCGTTAAAAATAACCTCCGCTTGCGATACCTCCGCAACTTCCCCAATATCTAACCGAATTTCCCTTTGTCCTTCAATAGCCACTTGCAGCGTCAACTCTTCGGAACTTTGACAGGGATACTTCATTTCCTTGCTAAATATCGGCGAATAAGCATAAGCTTTAGCATAAGGTTCCCAGAGGCGAATGGCATAGCTGTGGCGCAAATAATCGTCAACACTCGCTAATTGTGTCAGCGCTAAAGCACCGTGCGCCACCGCTTCAAAAGGCTTATCTGTTTGGACTTTTTGCCGCCCAAAATACGAAACCACTAAATTAGATACAGCCGGAATTAGAGAAGTTCCTCCTACCAGCAAAACCTGTTCGATATCTGCTTTGCCGATACCTTTTCCCAGTGCAATACTCAGCACTTCATCTAAAGCTTCTCGCAACTGTTCTAACAACTGCCGATATTCCAAAATTTCCTCAAGCTTCTCTCGATTTAGCTGCAAGTCGTAAGACATAAAAATTTCATCGTCAAACCAGCTTTCCTTTGCTTCATTAACTTGAGAAAGTTGAATTTTTAATTTTTCCGCTATTTCTAATAAATTTTGCCAGCCAACTGCGCCGACTTCTGCCCGCGACGAACCAATTTGTCGCAAATAATCTTCGACAATCCAGATGTCAATATCTTCGCCGCCGACATAAGCATCGGATTTTGCCAATACTTCGGCACGCATTAAATTTGGACTTTTAGATTGGCTATTTTTGACTGAAGAAGGAGGGGCTGTGCGAACCAAACTTAAATCTAAAGTGCCACCACCAAAATCTACTACTAAAACTAAAGAACCGGGACGTTTTACTGCATATCCCAGGGCTGCTGCTGTGGATTCATCTATTAGCTGAATTTCCGCAACTCCCAACTTTTTTGCTAAATCGCGAAACCAATCCAGATATCGCTCAAATGCTCCGACTGGTACAGTAAAAATTACATTGTCTGGCTGTATATTTTGTAAATATAATTGTTTCCAAATAGTTTCGATAAACTGTTCTGCTACTGATTCGGGCGTATAGGTTACGCCGTCGAGATTGCGGGCTGGGGGCTGAAAATCGGCTGCTAAATCGCGTTTGAAAGCTTTGAAAAAGCGCTCTGGCTGTGACTGTCCCAAACGCTGCGATCGCACTTTTTCTCCCAATACCAAATCTGCCGCATTTTTCACAAATACCAAAGTCGGCACTACAGGTATTTCTCGAACATCTCCGCTCGATTTATTCGTTTTGAAAATCCGGGACATTTCGCCCAATCTCAAAGTTTCTGGTGTTTGCGTATCCGGGTTGAGAATGCAGACAACCGTGTTGCTGGTACCGAAGTCAATTGCAACTGTAGTCATGGTGATTTTAGATTTTAGATTTTAGATTTTAGATTTAATTTTTCATGCGGCTCTGGGTGGTGCAGCTAACTTTATAGGACTTACGCATCTACTCTATTTGTAGGGTCGCATTGCGCCCGTTACTTAATTTTTTATGCCACCTGGCAGGGTGCGGCTAACTTTAGCAGGAGCAAGAATTCGCTCTCCCTCCCGATAGCCTACAAACCGAATATAAACTAATTCTCCTTCTGTTATATCCTCAACATCCGGCTGGTGCAACTGCGGATTGTAAGCAGTTTGTTCCCACACAGAACCAATCGTTTCAAAAGCCCAGCTTGACAAGAGATTTTCTAAGGGAGTAAAAAGAGCAGAGAGGTTTTTTGCTGGCATATCCGGCTTGGCTTCTGCCATTTTGCGGGCGGCGGGATAGTTGGTTAACAAAGTTTGCAACTGTTCAAAGGTAGCGCGGCGAAAATCGGCAGTTAGTTGAGTTTTTTGCTGCTGCAGTTCTTCTCGCAGCCGGAAACACTGCTGCCTCAATTCTTCTATTTCGGTGGGATTAGTTGTGATTGTAGCCGATATTGGCAGCGCGATCAAAGTGCGATCGAACTCTTGAAAATTCAAATTCAGCACTGTTGCTAGTCGCCTCAGTTGGTCTAGCGTGAGGTTTCCCACGTCTCCCTGCCGCACTAAACGTACCCCGTAGCGACTTAAGCCTGCTTTTTCGCCTAAATCTTGCCAATCGAGAATGTTTAGTTGATTCATACGTTCCCGCAAAATTGTATCGTACTTAAACTCGATCGCATCTCCCGCCTCAGATGCAGCATAAAGGTAGACTAAAATGAGAAAAATGCCCCCGATAGCTAGCGCGAAGCTGAAGGCAGGCACTGTTGTTACATCAAGTGTTGCACCGAGGATATCAAACATCTTTAACTCTTCTAAACTTGTTTTAAAGTCTGCGTTTGTTCAACGACCAAATTTTCTTCGCCTTGGTAGTATTCTGGCAGCAAGTCTTGAGATTCTACTTTTCCGAGGGCTTTTTCTATCCCGGCGGTGGTTTCGGTACAACTCGAATCGGTGGCGTTGAGGACGGTTTCGGTAATTTTGCCGTCTTTCCCGATGCGGTATTCTATTTGACGGTACTCTGCCATAATTCTTCCTCTTGATTTAATGCTTGAGTGTTGACTGTTGAGTGTTGAGTTATATTATAGATTCTATTTACCAATTATTCTAATGAATTTTTGTAGCGACAATGCAACCGGGGTTTCGCCGGAAATTATGGCAGCGATTGCAGCGGCTAATTGCGGTGCTGTGATGTCTTACGGAGATGATGAATATACGCAGCGTTTGCAAGTTAAATTTTCGGATTTGTTCGAGACATCTGTGACTGTTTTTCCTGTAGCAACTGGTTCTGCTGCTAATGCGCTAGCCCTTGCGGTTGTCACTCCTCCTTACGGGGCTGTTTACTGTCACGCCGAATCTCATATTAATCTAGATGAATGCGGCGCGCCGGAGTTTTTTACAGGCGGTGCAAAGTTAGTTACAGTAACAGGAAATCATGGTAAAATAGAGGCAGAGACTTTAGGAAAAATACTCGATCGCGCTGGTGCAGGTGTCGTCCATCACGTACAGCCGGCCGCCGTCAGCATCACTCAAGCAACGGAAGCTGGCACAGTCTACAATCCAGCAGAAATTTCCCACATTTCGGAAGTAGTTCGCGCTCACAATTTGCACCTGCACATGGATGGAGCTCGCTTTGCCAATTCTGTCGCGAGTCTAGGCTGTTCTCCTGCGGATATCACTTGGCGCGCCGGTGTAGATATTCTCTCGTTTGGAGCGACAAAAAACGGCGCGATGGCTGCGGAAGCTGTGGTTTTTTTTAATCAAGAATTAGCAAAGACTTTCCCTTTTTACCGCAAGCGCAGCGGGCATCTTTTCTCGAAAATGCGGTTTTTGTCGGCACAGTTGGAAGCGTATACAACCGATGATTTGTGGCTGAAGAATGCGGCTCATGCAAATAATATGGCAGCCAAATTAGCCGCTGGTTTGGCGGGAGTTGAGGGAGCGAAGTTTTGCTATCGGGTTGAAGCAAACGAGATTTTTATTCAACTTCCCGAATCGGTAATTACAGCGGTTTTAGCTGAGGGCTTTCTGTTTTATCGGTGGGATGAATGTACTGTTAGACTGGTAACGGCTTTTAATACTTTGGAAGCGGATGTTATTGCTTTGGTGGAAGCGGTTAAACGACATCAGTAATTATTTCGCAAGGGCGAGTTTTACGAATAATATCTGACGATTACCAACAATCTAGATAAACCCGTTCCCCACAACAGACAACCCGCATCAACATTAAATTTGGATCGAGCGGAAAATGTATATTGTGATTTTTCGTTTGATGGGGGCGGGTTTGAGAGATTGTGTGTTATTGGCAATTATTGTGCGTGAAACCCGCGCCTACATTTTAAGAGGTTCAGGAATAGGTTCTGCAACTGCGGCTAGTTCTGGTTCAACTGCTTCGAGGTGTGCTTCTAAAAGCGCCAGATTTCTCATGTTTGATTTATAAAAAGCATCGAAGATATCTCCGACTAAAGGTACTGATCCCACAACGGCTTCTAGACCGATATTGTAAATCATTTTCCCTAGAGTTTTTTGGGGGATGTTGAATCGAGTTGCTAAATAAATTAGGTAGGCGGAAAATGCGGTATCTACTATGTCGCCCGCACCCGGAACTAAACCGATAATGGGGTCTAAACCAATGCGAAATTTAGTGCCGGGGATGCCAATGGCGGTATCCATCAGGCGGCTGAGTTTGCGGATGCGGTTGAGGGTGGCGAGACGCTCTATGTTGTTCATATTATTATTGTTGAACTAGGTTGAAAATTTGAAATCTGTCGGAAGACGGAAAAAACCATCTAGAAACCGCTCATTTTCCATCTTCGCTAATATGCTGAATTCCCCATTCGTGCATGGCATTAATAATCGGTTTGAGACTTTGGCCCAAAGGCGTTAGCGAATATTCAACTTTTGGCGGCACTTGCAGGTAAATTTCCCGGTGCACAATCCCGTCTGATTCCATTTCCCGCAGTTGCTGCGTCAGCATCTTCTGAGTAATGCCGTTGACAGCTCTTTGCAGCTCGTTAAAGCGCTTCACTCCTGGAAACAACTCGCGCAGAATCAAGACCTTCCAGCGCCCGCCAATCACCTCTAGAGTTCGTTCTACAGGGCAATTTGCTCGATCGACGTTTACTTCTTGGACTTGCATAGTATCTTTTTGGTAACTACCGCACTTTTAAGTGCGTACTATCCATAATAGCTTGACTCGGTTTAAAATAAAAACATCAAAGAAACACCCGATAAATTTCACTGAGGATTCAGAAAATGATTACCGTCAGAAAAAGTGAAGCAAGAGGACACGCTAATCACGGTTGGCTGGACAGTTACCACACATTTTCTTTTGCCGGCTATTACGATCCAAATTATATGAATTTTCGCTCTTTGCGGGTAATTAATGAGGATTTCGTTAGCCCCGGCAGAGGTTTCGGCACTCACGGACACAGCGACATGGAAATCATTACTTATGTATTAGAAGGAGCATTAGAACACAAGGACAGTTTGGGTACCGGTGCAGTGATTAAACCCGGTGAAGTGCAGCGGATGAGTGCAGGTACGGGTATCCAGCACAGCGAGTTCAATAACTCGAAGACAGACCCGGTTCATTTGCTGCAAATCTGGCTGTTACCCGATACAAAAGGCTTGCAGCCGAGTTACGAACAGCGGGATTTTCCAGTGGAAGAAAGGCGCGGAAAACTGCGCTTAGTGGCGGCGCGAGATGCGAGAGATGGTGCTGTGAAAGTGCATCAAGATGTGGATTTGTATGCGGCTGTTTTGGATAAAGACTCGCGGGTTTCTCATGCTTTGCAGCCGAATCGCCATGCCTGGGTGCAAGTGGCTCGCGGCTCGGTTTTGCTCAACGGTTTGCCTTTGGAAAATGGCGACGCTGCGGCGGTTAGCGGGGAGGCTGAGGTGGTGATTGAAGCTACGGCAAATGCTGAATTTTTGCTGTTTGATTTGGCATAGAATTGCACAAGAAATCCCCGGCTTCTCCAAGAAGTCGGGGATTCGAGAGCGTTTCCGGTAGCATCGGAATTATTAGCCAAAATTAGGACACGGCAGCGCCGTGTCCCTACAATATTATTTTCGGTAGGGACACGGCATTGCCGTGTCCTCTATATCATAAGTGCAACCGGAATTGATATGAGATAGTTCAGTGATTGAAATCGCTTCTTGTTAAACAAAGTCCGAGTAGAAGGGGACTAAGAAATTAATCAGCCATCCAAGATTTTGTCCCAAAAATACCTGCTAGAAGTTCGGGAATGCCAAAATCAACATCTAAGCTTTCCCAGTGCACGCTACTACCGGAAGGTGGCAGCCAAACATCAGCAAGTTGTTCTGGTGAAGCACCTTCTAAGCCTTGTGCCAGCTTTGGAGGAAAAAAAAAAATAGCACCGTTTTTCAGTTTGATAACTATTAAATCTTCCGACTGGTTATACTGCACGGATTCGGCACGCGGTTTTGTAGCCTCAGCGTTTTTCCATGCTTGCTTGGCTTGGGCTATTTGATCTCGGAGATTTTCCTCAGTTAATTCTTTGTCCCAGTTTCTAAATACCATATATTTCTTGCCATCGGTTTTGTTAAGTTTGGATGCTTGATTATTGCTGCATGGGATTGTGTTAAGCGGACTGTGAATAAAATTATACTTAATCCTGGGTTACTACTTAGGAAATAAGTAAATAGGAGGAAGACAGTAAATTTTATTTGTGGTATTTTTGCTAAGGCTAAGTGTTTAGGATAAATTTTTATGCAACAAAACCCGATCGCCAGAAAGCATCTTATTGGGAGCCTGATCACTGGTTTAGCAGTCGGCGCGATCGCGGGCGCACCTATCGGCTGGATGGCTAATGGGTATTATTCCGAGCAGCGTTTGGCTCAAATTCTGATTTGCCGAGAAAAGAATAGAGATCAGCCAGTTGCGATTGTTGAGGCTAGGTGCGGTTCCCGATTCTAAATTTTTCTGCTAGCCAGAGGGCTGTGTCACATATTGTGAGGCTTGTGCGAATGTCGAATGTTCGATCGTCGCGCAGGCGTTTTGGCGTTGTTAACCGTCAATCGATTTTAGATTTTAGATTTGAGATTTTAGATTAAAGAATTGAAGCATTGACTCCACGGATAAATTCGGGGGTTCCTTTATCGGATACAGGTTTTTTATTTCTGGACGGATGAATCCGGGGGCTTGTATCCTGGATGCTTTCGGTCAATATGCCACAAACCGGAAAAGTTATCCGTCAGTTGATATGTGGGTATGTTAAATTTACACAATAATGAATTACAGCAGAACAATTCCGGCTATTTTGAGTGCTTCGATCGCCCTGAGTTCGATCGCCCTCATCCCACTCACCTCACCTCAAATCGCCCTAGCATTAACCGCCGACAAAGTTAAAACCGTTGCCCAACAAATTACTGTTCGCATCCAGGGGCCAAAAGGCGGTTCGGGAGTAATTTTAGAAAAACAGGGCAGCACATACTATATTCTCACAAACTGGCACGTTGTCGATAAAGCTGGCGATTACGAGGTCGTAACTCCGGACGGCAAAGCTCACTCTGTATCATACAGCCTCGTGCGGCGAGTGCCGGGGATGGATTTAGCCGTCGTGCCCTTTAGCAGCCCTCAAAGCTACCCCCTGGCTCAATTAGCTAATTCCGCAGCAACTAAGGGAAACAAGGCTTATGTGGCCGGCTGGCCGATATCCGGCGGTTCTCTGAGACAGCCGATTTTCATCGCCACGGAAGGTCAGCTTACCGGCCGCCAAACTCCCTGGAACGGCTATACTTTGGTCTACAACAACTTAGTGAGAGCGGGCATGAGTGGCGGTCCTGTGCTCGACGATGCGGGGCGAGTTGTCGCAATTAACGGCATTGTCAGGTTAGAGGACAATTCCGATAAAATCGTGGCTGCGGGAATAGAAATTAATACTTTCATGAAATGGCGATCGACTGTTTCCCTGCCAGTCGTTCCCCAATCTCCTACTGCCGGAAACCCGAAAACTCCGGCGAATAATGTACCCCGCACGCCCGCAAGTGCGATCGCATTTGCTGCTACAAATACCCTCAAAGGGCCTTCCGAAGTTGTCAGTTCCCTTGCTCTAGCTTCCGCTTATTTTACCACAGGAAATAGCAACGGCACAATCTCAGTTTGGAATTTTCCCAGCGGGCAATTAAAAACTACCCTGCAAGGTCACACGGAAGCCGTAAATGCACTGGCCGCGAGTGCGGATGGCAAGGTGTTAGCTAGCGGCAGCGACGACAAAACCGTGAAAATTTGGAATTTAGAAACTGGCGCGGTTGTACGCACTTTGAGCGGGCATTCCGGTGCAGTTTCGAGCGTTGCTGTCAGTCCCGACGGTCAATTTGTAGCCAGCGGCAGTTGGGACAAAACGATTAAGATTTGGAATGCGAAAACGGGGGAATTGCTGCGGACTTTGATCGGGCATTCTGGGTTGGTGAATGCAGTTGCAATCAGTCCCGATAGCAAAACTTTAGCTAGCGGCAGCAAAGACGGTTCAATTAGGTTCTGGAATTTAGCTACAGGTCAAGCACTTCGCACGATTAGCGGCAAAAACTTGTCTGTTTTGTCGCTAGCTTTTAGTCCCGACGGCAACAGTTTAGCTGCGGGAAATAGCAACGGCACAATCGGTTTGTGGAATGCCGGAAACGGGCAGTTAATTCGGCGTTTGAGCGGGCATACCGATGGAGTTTGGTCTGTGGCATTTAGTCGGGATGGCACTACGTTAGTTAGCGGCAGTTGGGATAAGAGTATCAGGCTTTGGGATGTGCGATCGGGGGATTTGAGAGGTAATTTGAGCGGTCATGCTGGCTATGTTAGCGCTGTGGCGATTAGCGCTGATGGGAAGACTATTGTTAGTGCGGGTTGGTTGGGGGAAATTAAGATTTGGAAAAGGAGTTGAGATTTTTTTGATTTAACCGCAGAGGGCGCAGAGGGCGCAGAGGAAGAGTAGAGAGAACAGGGTTTGCATTTGATTGAGTGGTGTTATACGATCGAGATATTTGGGATAAAAAAATGAGTGGACTAAAGACTAAACTGCCAACTGATATCTGGGTAGCAGCAACATGGGAAGAATTCATCGCGATGGCAGATGACCCAGCTTACAGTAAAGCCAAATGCTATTACCGCAACGGACAAATGAGGATTGAAACTATGTCAGTAGGGCCAGATAGTGCACGAGATAATGCGATCGCACTTTTCGCAATTAATCTATTTTGCACTATCAAAGGTATTGCTGTTAACGGATTCAATAAATGTAGCTACCGGAAAACAGAAGTCCGAGAGTGTCAGCCAGACCTATCTTATTACATTGGAAAAAGAGCGCAATTAGCACCGAGGGGAACTTCGATCGCAAGTCTTGACGTTACCCCACCGCCAGATTTGGTCATAGAAGTTGCTGACTCAATTTTGGCTGATGATATTGGTGAAAAACGGTTGCTTTACGAAGAGCTAAAAGTCGCTGAATATTGGGTAGTAGACGTACAGAAATCTCAAATTATTGCCTTTGCTATTATTGCTGATAATGGCAGTCGGCGGATCGTTCAATCGGAAGTTTTGCCGGGATTAACTATTGCTTTGTTGGAAGAGGCTTTGCGGCGGAGTCGCACTGAAGATCAAGCACAGGTAGGGGCTTGGTTGTTGGCTCAATTTCAGCAGTAATAATAATCGATATAAATAATATCAAATCCGGTAGCATCGGAATTAATATTACCCGAAATCAGGACACGGCAGTGCCGTTTCCCTACAATGAATCGGGGTAGGGAAACGGCACTGCCGTGTCCTCTATATCATTCCGGTGTTACCGGAATTGATATAACTTTAAAAAACAGAATACGCAGCAGATACCAGATTTCGCAAAAGTTGTCGGGTATCTAAAAAAATTAACTCTCCTTTCCTACACGACTAAATCTTCGATCGAGAATTTCAATAAGTCGCACAGGGCTTTCATCTGTGCTGGGTAAAGCTTGGGGACGTGTCTGTCGGTTTCCCAGTTGATGACTGTGGATTCCACCACATTACACGCTCTTGCCACTTGTATTCTAGTCAAACCTAGACTTTCACGTCTTTCTCTTAGCTTTTGCCCCAGCGTCATTATCTGTCCCGTACTTAGTTCAGTTGATTCTATTTATTCAGTTGACTATATGTAGTTCATGTCTTACTCTATAGACAGACACAAAGTCTAACAAAGGTCAAAAGCCAGTCCGCGCCCTCGACAAGCATTGAACTGGCTTTGGCTCCAACATTCAAATGGAGACAAATTTAATTATGCCCTACAAACAGCGCCTTAACAGGTGGTTGGTTGTTCGCCTGCTTCCGAATATGCAGCGAATCACTGTTGCCCATTTTTTCAAACATTCCGATGCTGACGGCTATCTGCGGATTATCCGTCAGTTAATCCCCAAGGCTGAATTTGTGATTGTGTTTAATGCCGATATCAATCTCGAAACAGCCCCTAGTAGTAGCGAAGGCAGCTAAGCTGTTCATCTAGATTGTATTTTTGGGCGGGATGCCCACCCCACAAGAAAATGCACTTTTTGTGGGGTGTCCTGCCTGTTCTTGAGAATGGTGCAAGATGTGAGAATTATCAAACTCGTAAAAACAGACGCTATCCCATCCTCCCGCACCCTACTACTAGCGTCCCGCTTCAAAGTACGATCGACACTTATGATAGATTTGGTTCTTGCCAGACTACACTAGAAGACAAAATCAAATTAGCATTTGCGCCATAAATTCGATCGACCCGCTGTGCTGGCGGGACTCTGCACTTCGCGGAGTCAATCTAAAATCTAAAATCTAAAACTTAAAATCGCGTGACTTCTGACAAATGATTGAAGTAGAACACTTAAGCAAAACTTACGGTTCGACCGCAGCGATCGCGGACGTGTCTTTTTCGGTCGAATCAGGAGAAATTCTGGGTTTTTTGGGGCCAAACGGCGCGGGCAAAACCACAACTATGCGGATTTTGTCGGGATATTTGCCGGCATCCAGCGGTACGGCCCGCATCGCCGGCCTCGACGTTCACGAAAACTCGATGGCAGTCAGACAGCGCATCGGCTATCTGCCGGAAAACCCGCCGCTTTATCCAGAAATGACTGTGGAAGGGTTTCTGTTTTTTGTGGCCAGGATTAAGCAAGTACCTGCGGGCGATCGCGCGCGACGAGTTACCTCGGCGATCGAACGCTGCGGGCTGGTTGATAAACGCAAAGTTTTAATCCGCAAGCTTTCTAAAGGATTTCGTCAGCGCGTCGGGATCGCGCAGGCGATCGTCCACGACCCGCCGGTCATTATCTTAGACGAACCAACGGTCGGCCTCGACCCCCGACAAATCATCGAAGTCCGCAATTTAATCAAAAGCCTGGGCGGCCAGCACACAATTATCCTTTCCACGCACATTCTGCCGGAAGTCAGCATGACTTGCAACCGCGTTACCATCATCAATCGCGGTAAAATCGTCGCTGCTGGTACTCCCGAAAATTTGATGGGAGAGTTGGCGGTCGGAGAGGGTTACGAGCTCGAAGTTGAAGGCGAGGCTGATTCGGTAAACAGTCTGCTGTTGCCTTCTTTGGAAAATGTGCCGGGAGTTCGATCGGTCGAATTAATTCCCAGCCAGCAATTTTTAGCGAGTCGTTACCGCCTGCGGGCCTTGTGCGAATCCGACATAGAACCCGGACGAGAAATTGCTACAGCTATCATCGCCTCTGGATTTGGACTCTGCGAAATGCGCCGCTCTCGCGCTACTCTGGAAGATGTGTTTTTAAGGCTGACAGCGGCTGAAAAGAAACCGGAAGAAAATCTGGTTCACAGCGAACCGGAGGTCGATCGAAATCTGCAAGAAGCGGCAGAAATTCAAAATTCGATCGCGGATACTAATCAATCGGAATCGCAAGCGATAATCGCGGATATTCCACAATCGGAATCGCAACCGATTGTTGTGGAAAATCAGCCAGTTTCCGATCGGCAAGAGTCGATCGAGCCTTCTGAGTTAGAATCCGCACCAGTTGTAGAATTATCAGAGTCGATCGAGCATCCTCAGTCAGAATCGGAACCAGTTGTAGAATTATCAGAGTCGATCATCGAGCATCGTGAACCAGAACCGATTGTCGAAAATCTAGAAGTTTCAGAAACCGTAGAGTCGATCGAGCATCGTGAACCAGAACCGATTGTCGAAAATCTAGAAGTTTCAGAAACAGTACAGTCGATCGAGCATCCTCAACCAGCATCGGAACCAGTTGTAGAAACCGTCGAGTCGATCGAGCATCATGAACCAGAACCGATTGTCGAAAATCTGCAAGTTATTTCAGAAACCGTCGAGTCGATCGAGCATCCTCAACCAGAACCGATTGTCGAAAATCTAGAAGTTTCACAAACAGTAGAGTCGCTAGAGCATTCTCAACCAGAACCAATTGTCCAAAATCTAGAAGTTTCAGAAACCTTAGAGTCGATCAACTATTCTCAACCAGAATCCGAACCAGTTGTCGAAAGGCAAGAGTCGATCGAGCATCATGAACCAGAACCAATTGTCGAAAATCTGCCCGTTGTTTCAGAAACAGTAGAGCCGATCGAGCATCCTCAACCAGAACCGATTATCGAAAATCTACTGGTTGTCGAAACGCAAGAGTCGCTCGACTATTCTCAACCAGAATCCGAACCTGTTGTAGAAAGGCAAGAGTCGCTCGACTATTCTCAACCAGAATCCGAACCAATTACAGAAACACCGGAGGAAATAAGCGATTTAGAACCTGAAATGCAACCAGTGGCTGATTTTCTGGAAACTGTAGAAAGACAAGAATTGATCGAGCATTCTCAACCAGAACCGATTGTTGAAAATCTGCTGATTGTTGAAAGGCAAGAGTCGATCGAACATCCTCAACCAGAACCGGTTGTCGAAAATCTGCTCATTGTCGAAACAGTAGAGTCGATCGAACATCCTCAACCAGAACCAATTGTCGAAAATCTGCTGATTGTTGAAAGGCAAGAGTCGATCGAGAATCCTCAACCAGAACCGGTTGTCGAAAATCTACTGATTGTTGAAAGGCAAGAGTCGAGCGAACATCCTCAACCAGAACCAATTGTCGAAAATCTGTTGATTGTTGAAACCGTCGAGTCGAGCGAAGATCCTCAACCAGAACCAATTGTCGAAAATCTGCTGATTGTTGAAAGGCAAGAGTCGATCGACTATTCTCAACCAGAACCGATTGTTGAAAATCTGCTCATTGTTGAAAGGCAAGAGTCGATCGAACATCCTCAACCAGAACCGGTTGTCGAAAATCTGCTTGTTGTCGAAACGGTAGAGTCGATCGAGCCTCACCAACCAGAACCTGTTGTCGAAAATCTGCTGATTGTTGAAACACCAGATTTTCGACAACCTTCTCAACCAGAACCGGTGGTCGAAAATCTGCTGGTTGTCGAAACACCAGATTTTCGACAACCTTCTCAACCAGAACCGGTTGTCGAAAATCTACTCATTGTCGAAACACCAGAGTCGAGCCAACCTTCTCAACCAGAACCGGTTGTCGAAAATTTCCTTATTGTCGAAACAGTAGAGTCGATCGAGCCTCACCAACCAGAACCGGTTGTCGAAAATCTACTCATTGTTGAAACACCAGAGTCGATCGACTATTCTCAACCAGAACCGATTGTCGAAAATCTACTCATTGTTGAAACACCAGAGTCGAGCCAACCTTCTCAACCAGAACCGGTTGTCGAAAATCTGATTATTGTTGAAAGGCAAGAGTCGATCGAACCTTCTCAACCAGAACCGATTGTCGAAAATCTCGAAGTTTCAGAAACACCAGAGTCGATCGAACCTTCTCAACCAGAACCGATTGTCGAAAATCTCGAAGTTTCAGAAACACCAGAGTCCAGCCAACCTTCTCAACCAGAATCCCAACCAGTTGTAAAAAATAGGCAACTTAAAAAAAAGCCACAACCGAGTAGCGATTCTCAACCAGAACAGCCACCTGTTACCAGAAAGCGACAAATAGAAAGAAAGCAACAGGATAGCGACGACAGCGAAACACCACCCGCAGGCGACTCAAAATGAACCAATTACCAATAGCCAATTACCCATTCCCAATTCCTAAAGGTTAGTAATGATTAGTAATATTGTCGCAATTTACCGCAAAGAACTACAAAGCTATTTTGCCTCGCCATTAGCCTATGCCATCGCAGCAGTCTTCTGGCTAATCACCGGCTACTTTTTAATAGCCATCCTCCTCGCTCCCGACGGGTTAATTCCCCAAATCGGCCAGCGAGATCAAATGGGAATTACCGAACCTCCCATCGATGTAGCCTACGAATTCCTGCAACTCTTCCTGCGAATAATGGGTTCCCTTTCACTGTTCGTACTACCCGCACTCTCAATGGGACTTTACGCAGAAGAACGCAAACGCGGAACCTTAGAACTATTAGCCACATCGCCCTTAACAAACTGGGCAGTTGCTACTGGCAAACTCCTCGGAGTTTTAACATTTTATACAACCATGTTGGTGCCCCTGCTGTTCTGCGAGGCGATCGCCCTCAGTTCCTCAACCCCACCCGTACCCCCCGCAGTTCTCCTGCTAGGACACGGCGGCTTAATCTTACTAGCAGCAGGAGTATTGTCCCTCGGAATGTTTATTTCCTCCCTCACAGACAGCACAATTTTATCAGCCATCCTCACCTTCGCTCTAGTATTATTTCTGTGGGTGATCGATGCAGCCGCCGTCGCTATCGGTGGCCCCTTCGGAACAGCATTAGGACATTTGTCCCTCTTAACACATTACACCAATCTTGTCAAGGGAGTTTTTGATACCAGCAGTTTAATTATGTTTGCCAGTTACATCATTTTAGGAGTATTTCTGACCGCCCAATCCATCGATGCTTTGCGATATCAGCGTTCTTAAAAACATCAGGGAAGAGTTCGGGTAATCTAGAGGGGAGAGTGGGAAAGTCGGAGAGTCGGAGAGTCGGAGATTAAAGGAGAGGCCAACAATTCCCAATTCCCAATTCCCAATTTCCAATTCCCCATTCCCAATTAATGTTAATTATTCCACTAATTTGTTGAAATAATGAGATTTATCAATCCCAAAATCGACTTTGCGTTCAAAAAAATATTCGGTTCCAGCGACAGCAAAGACATCCTGATTAATTTTTTAAACGCCATCCTTTATGAAGCACAACCAGTCATCGAAGACCTAGAAATAATCGACTCCCAACCAGAACCTCAAACTCTCGCAACCCAAGACACACACCTAGATGTCAAAGCCACAATGAACGGCGGCAGAATCGCCTTAGTTGAAATTCAACTGATCAACGTGCCTTTCTTCGGGAACAGAGTGTTGTACAACGCGGCCAAAAGCTACAGCCAGCAATTAACAGGAAAAGAACGCTACGAAAGACTAAAAACTGTAATTTCATTGAAAATTTCCGACTTTGAAATGTTTGAAAATCAACCCGAATTTATGTCGCGGTTTGTTTTTCAAGAAAAAGAGCAACAGTTTGATTGTCCAGATACTGAAATAGAATTAGTATTTATCGAGCTGCCAAAATTTAGCAAGGAATTAGCAGAATTAGAAACAACCGCCGACAAATGGATTTACTTTCTAAATAACACGAGCAATCTGGAGACTGTACCAGAAACACTGAGTGCAGTTCCCGAACTTCAGAAAGCTTTGATAATTGCTAACGAGGAAAACTTCACTCAGCAAGAATTAAATGAATTGCAGAAGCAAGAACTGTGGATTCAAGACCAGCAGATTGCCATAGATGTAGCAAGAGAACAGGTGACAAAAAGCGCTCAACTCTCCTTAATATTGCGTCAGCTAGTGCGGCGCTTAGGCACAATACAACCGGAAACAGAAAACTGCATCCGTCAATTAGGCATAGAGGAATTAGAAGCGCTAGGAGATGCCGCAATCGATTTCAACCATCCGTCAGATTTAACAGCATGGTTGCAGGCTAATGCGATCTAGAATAACATCCTCGAACCGGAATTTTCTCACTCAATATTTAGATTATGAAAATTAGCAAAAAAAATTGGAAATACGTTTTTTTGCTGGGCCCCCTCCTCATCGCAGCGGGGGTAACAGCAGCACTTGTATCTGGAGTATGGGAACCCCTGACAGTCGGTTTAGTTATTGCCGGAGCAGTGACGATCGCACTTTGGCTGCTATATTTGAGTTACGAAAAAAGCTTTTGGGGGCAGCGTTCCACTCAAGCCAGCACCAACGCCCTGATTGCTACCCTCGCCGTCTTTGTGATTCTCGGAGTAATTAACTTCATAGCCGTTCGCTATCCCGTCCGCATCGACTTAACCGAAAGCCAACAATTTACCCTCGCCCCGCAGACTCAACAAATACTGCGAAACCTGCAACAAACAGTCAAAGTTTGGGTATTTGACCCAATCCAAAACCCCCAAATTAAAGAATTGCTGCAAAGCTACAAACGCGAGGGAGGCGAAAAGTTCCAATTCGAGTTTGTTGACCCGCAGGCCCAACCGGGAAAAGCGCGGGAATTTAGCATTACCAGCATCGGAGAAGTTTACCTGCAATCCGGCGACAAAAAACAGGTACTGCAAAAAGGTGGTACTGCTTTTGGTAGCGACCCGAATCAAGGTCTTTCAGAGATAAAACTTACCAATGGCTTAGAAGAAATCCTGAGCACTCGCG
Organism: Microcoleus sp. K4-B3; assembly: GCF_036704615.1. Classification (NCBI taxonomy): domain Bacteria; kingdom Bacillati; phylum Cyanobacteriota; class Cyanophyceae; order Oscillatoriales; family Microcoleaceae; genus Microcoleus; species Microcoleus sp. K4-B3. The sequence continues at coordinate 14,271 of NZ_JAUBSF010000076.1, read as the reverse complement.
TTGCTACAGTTTACTTTTTGCAAGGCAAAGGGGCCCGCCCGCTAAAGGAAGGTCAAGGCGGAATTCAGCAAGCTGAAAAAGCTCTGAAAGATAAATACTACAACGCTCAAACGCTGAATTTGACCGAACGCAAAGAAGTGCCAGAAGATGCAGATGCTTTAATCGTTCCGGGGTTGGAAAAACCGTTTTCCGATACAGAAATTAAAGCACTAAAAGCTTATCTCGATCGCGGCGGCAGTTTATTGTTAATGGTAGACCCGGCAATTGATACGGGATTGGACAAACTGCTGCAAGAATGGGGGGTCAAACTAGACACCCGTTTGGCCATCGATGCTTCGGGCACTGGTCAAAGATTTGGCCTGGGCCCTACGGTTCCCACAGTCAGGCGCTACGGCGAACATCCGATTACTCAAAGTTTTGGCACCGGCATTTCATTTTATCCGTTTGCGCGTGCTTTGGAAACCTCGCCCGTAGCAGGGATAGAGGAAAAACCGCTGATTTGGACGAGTCAGGAAAGTTGGGCCGAAAGCGATTTGACGACTAAGAAATTGGAGTTCGATCAGAAGACCGATCGACAAGGCCCGCTATTATTGGGTGTAGCTTTAGTTCGATCGTCCACTGACAGCACTCCGTTAAAGCCCTCACCTTCACCAACACCAACTTCCCCCTCGCCTTCACCCCAAGCATCACCGACTGATTCACCGTCGCCGACAACATCACCATCACCATCACCGACAACTCCACCATCACCGACAACTCCACCATCACCGATAACATCGCCCTCGCCGACAACTCCACCATCGCCGATAACATCGCCCTCACCGATAACATCGCCCTCGCCGACAACTCCACCATCGCCGACAACATCGCCCTCGCCGACAACATCGCCCTCGCCGACAACATCGCCCTCGCCGACAACATCGCCCTCGCCGACAACTTCACCCTCGCCGACAACTTCACCAACAGCTTCCCCAATCAGCTATTCGGTGATTGTCTCGCAAGAAGCTACGCCTCCAGCATTACCGACGACTTCGCCAACACCGGCAGCATCTCCCACAGCATATCCAGAAAGTTCGCCAACACCCACAGCATCTCCCACACCGACACCAGAAACATCTCCCACAGCATCTCCCACAGTATCTCCCAGTCCAACGGCAACTCCTTCTGTGCCTTCAACTCCTAGAAAAACATCGCGAATGGTAGTAATTGGTACATCTCAATTTGTGACTAACGGTTGGTTTGACCAACAACTCAATAGCGACGTGTTTCTCAATTCAGTCAGTTGGTTGAGTAAACCAGACCAGCAAAGCTTTTCTATCAGTCCGAAAAAAGCTACCAACCGCCGCATTAACATGACGGCCCTCCAAGTAGGATTTCTGGTGTTAGCTTGGCTAATGTGGCCTTTACTCGGGCTGGGAATTGGCGGCGCTATCTGGTGGAAGAGAAGATAAGTTAGTTGACTGTTGACTGTTAACAGTTGACTGTTGACTGTTAACAGTTGACTGTTGACTGTTGTTATTAATAACAGACTCCCCAATGCCCAATGCCTAATGCCCAATGCCCAATTCTCAGTTATTATGAAATTGCAGAAAAATACATTAGTATTGATAGCCGTCGCGTTGAGCATGACTGGGTTGGTTGCTTTGTTCGAGATGCAAGTGTCTCCGAAACAGGAAGCCGCGAAGGAAGAAAAACAGAAAATTTTTGCTTTCAAGTCCGATCGCGTACAATTCTTTACAGTCAAAACTCCCGAAAAAATCTTGACTTTTGAGCGAGTTTATGCTACAAAAGGAGGCAAGTCTAGCTGGGAAATGAAATTGCCAGTGCAAGCACACGCAAGTCAGGCATCGGTGGATTTTTTGCTAGACAGGCTCGCAACAGGAAAGAGCGATCGCACGATTAATATTAGTGCTGCTCAACTGCCAGAATTCGGTCTCGACCAACCCCAAGCTACAGTCACAGTAAAACTGGACAACCAGGAAACTCACCGCCTAGTTTTAGGCAAAACAGACTTTAGCGGCCGCTTCTTGTACGCTCAAGCCAATCCGCCGGAAGCGCCCCCTCAAAATTCCGCCCAAAATTTGCCCGTGCTGCTAGTGCCTTTTGACTTTAAAAATGCCGTCCAGCGACCTTTGTCAGAGTGGAAAAAAGCAGAAGTACCCAAAACAGACAAACCGCAAAAACCATCTCCCACCCCAAGTCCTGAGAATAAATAGATGGCCGGTCGATCTGAGATGTTGCACCATTCTCAATAAGCCTTTTATGAAGAGGCAAGATGCCTGTTCCACAAAGAGTGAATTTTCTCGCTTCACAGGCATCTTGCCTGTTGCTGACAATGGTGCGCTCTGGGATAGAATTTAAAGAACAAATCCCAAAACCTGTTACATCCAACATTCCTCACCTAAAATACAGAAAAGTCTAAACTTAAACTGTATTTAAGTGGCGTGCATTACCCCCAGGAAAGGGCGAATATGTTTCAGACAGCACTCAACAAAGGTACGACAACAACGGATACAGCGCTTGACGTTGAACTCCGCAAGGTCTTTAAGGTATTTAACGGCGAAACCGCAGTCCGCGGAGTAGACCTCAGCATTCGCCAAGGAGAATTTTTTAGCATTCTCGGGCCTAGCGGCTGCGGCAAGACTACGACGCTGCGGTTAATCGCTGGGTTCGAGACTCCCTCGGCGGGCGAATTAATGATTCGCGGCCAGTCGATGACCAACACTCCAGCTTACCGCCGTCCGGTAAATACTGTGTTTCAAAGCTATGCTTTGTTCGGACACATGAATGTCTGGGACAATATCGCTTTTGGATTGCGGATAAAAAAGCTGGGGAAAGCGGAAATTGAAGAACGGGTACGGGAAGTTTTGGCATTGGTGAAAATGGAATCTTTCGCCAACAGGTTTCCCGGTCAAATGTCGGGCGGCCAGCAGCAGCGGGTGGCTTTGGCGAGAGCTCTGGTAAATCGACCGGCGGTACTGCTGCTGGACGAACCTCTGGGTGCTCTGGATTTGAAGTTGCGCAAGCAGATGCAGTTGGAATTGTCGAATTTGCATCAAGAACTGGGTTTGACTTTTGTGATGGTGACTCACGACCAAGAAGAGGCGATGAGTCTGTCTGACCGGATTGCGGTGATGCACGAGGGGAGGATTGAGCAAATTGGCTCTCCTGAAGAAATTTATGAGTGCCCGCAGACGGCTTTTGTGGCGGATTTTATTGGCGATACGAATTTGTTTGCGGGTACGGTAGAATCGATCGACCGATCGACTATCACAGTTCGCACATCAGCCAATCTGAAAATAATCGTTCAGCAGTCGGATATGTGGAGTGGTGTCACAGGCGACTCTGTTGTGGTCAGCGTTCGGCCGGAAAAAGTATATTTGAATCTCTACCAGCCGGAAGTGTCGGTCAACTGTTTTGAAGGGCGGCTCAAAAATACTATGTACATGGGCACGCACGTTCATTACGTGGTTGAGTTGGCGTCGGGCGATAAAATTACCGTGCGCCAGCCAAATACTGGCGGCTCTTTCCCAGATCCGCACACGCCGATTTATGCTTACTGGGGAACTACTGATTGTCTCGCTTTGACCGATAGAGCATAATTACGAAAGAAGTTCGGCAACGAACACGCGAGATTTAACGGATGTCACGGAGGTCGGGAAGTTCGGCAACGAGTAGTCTACGGGATTTAACCGATTTAACGGATGGATGTTGCAGGGAAGTTCGGCAACGAGCAGTGTACGGGATTTCACGGATTTAATCGAATTTCCCAATCCCTAATTCCCCAATTCCCCAATCTAAAATCTAAAATCTAAAATCGAATTTCCCAATCCCCAATTCCCCAATCTAAAATCTAAAATCTAAAATCTAAAATCGAACTGTGCCTCCGACTAACTTACCAATTTCCAGGATTTTTCCGGCTCATTCTACACGCCGTCAGTTCCTAAAAAATTCGGCGGCGACAATTTCTGGGTTAGCTGTTTCTAGTTGCGGCTGGCGACTTGCAGACGTACAATCTGCTCCTCCCGTCAAAGGTTCTGCCGACCAACTTTTCATCTATACTTGGGCAGGCTATACCGATAACGCTTTGCTCGATCGCTTTGCCGAAAAAACCGGCATTCGCGTGGTTGCAGACGTATTTGACTCCAATGAGGCGATGCTGGCTAGAGTTCAAGCTGGCGGTGGCCGGGCCTACAGCATCATTTACCCGTCTGACTACATGGTGATTCAGATGACGGAACTGGGGCTGTTGACCCCATTAGACCACTCGATTTTGGGCGGACTCGATCGACTAAAAAAACAGTTCCAAAACCCTGTCTATGACCCAGGAAACCGCTACAGCGTCCCTTTGAGTTGGGGAACCACAGGCTTGATTTACAACAGCGAACAGCTCAAAGAAGCTCCTGAAGATTGGGAGTATTTGTGGCAGCACAAACAGGAGTTAGCAAGGCGAATGACCCTGGCAAATGATGTTAGAGAAGTGATGGGCGCTGCGTTGCGGATGTTAGGCTATTCTCTCAATTCTACGAACCCAGAGCAAGTGAAACAAGCTTACCAAAAGTTGGTGGAGTTAAAACCGGCGATCGCATCTTTTACCACTGATGCTTGGCGGCCGCAAATGCTGACGGGGGATTTGAAGGTAGCTATGTGTTATTCTTCTGATGCTAATGAGGTAATTCCAGATAATGACAAATTGCGCTATGTTGTGCCAAAAAGCGGTTCTTCTCTGTGGACTGACACTTTAGTAATTCCTAAAGGTGCTCCCAATCCCGAAGCAGCTTATAAGTGGATTAACTTTATGCTGCAAGCGGATGTCGCTGCTTCTTTAGTAGAACGGCTCAGTTTCTCAACTCCTTCGGAAGATGCTTTTAGTTTGCTGACGCCGGAAGTCCGCGAAAATGAAATTCTTTTCCCTTCTGAGGCAACTTTGAAAAATTGCGAAGGTGTTGCGCCGGTAGGAAAATTTATAGACGTGTACGATCGCTATTGGACTCAATTAACCAGCGGCTAATCATCAAACCTAGGGCGGGTTTTACACACAATTTCTGATTCTTACCCAATATTTACATAAACCCGCCCCCCTACAGCCGATCGCCCACTCTATCCGTATTATATCCGCCTTAATCCGCGTTCATCAGCGGTTAAAAACTCAAAAAAATTGATTTATGGCTGTTTCAACTAGAACTCCCCCTCCTATTCCTCCCAATTCTGCCTTGAAGGCTGAAACTGTTTCCCCGTGGTCGGCGTGGACAGGCCCGCTGGCATTGCTCGGCCCTTCTGGCTTGTTGCTGCTTTTATTATTAGTCATACCAACTCTGGTGATTTTTCAGCTTAGTTTGGTGCCGAATATTAAGCCGGGAGATTTGGTGAATCCTTCGGGAATCGCCAACTACCTGCGAGTGTTTGAGCCGCTGAATTTACAGGTGATGGGTCGATCGCTTTTTTTCGCAACGGGGACTACTATTCTGTGTTTGCTGCTGGGATTTCCCGTCGCTTACTGGATAGCCCTCAATGTCTCGAAAAAGTGGCGGAATTTAACTTTGTTAGGCTTTGTGTTGCCGCTGTGGACTTCTTCGCTGTTGCGATCGTATGCTTGGATTACAATTCTGCGTCCTACGGGGGTTCTCAACTCGCTGCTGGCACTTGTAGGCATTCCTCCTCTGGAATTGCTCAATCAAAGTTCGGCAGTTTTAATCGGCATGGCTTACAGTTATTTGCCTTATATTGTGACAATTCTCTACGCTTCTTTGGAAAAGTTAGATCGCAGGTTGCTAGAAGCATCTCAGGATTTGGGCGCGAATCCAGTGGAAACTTTCTGGAAAGTGACAGTACCTCAGACGATGCCGGGAATTGCTGCGGGTTCTTTGCTAGTATTTATTAGCTGTTTGGGCGATTTTGTCGATCCGGAGTTGCTCGGTGGAGCTTCGAGCATGACGGCGGCTCGTTTGATTTACAATCAGTTTTTGGGGGCAACTCAAAATTGGGGGCTGGGTTCGGCTCTGAGTATGGTATTAATCTTTGTAGTGAGTATCGGAATTGCCCTTTTGCTCAAATATGGCGATCGTAATGCAATCTAAGTTAGTTGAATGTTGAATGTTGACTGTTGACTGTTGACTGTTGACTGTTCCAATAACCAATTACTAATTACCAATTACCAATTAGCGATTACCTAGAAATGGAAAATACCCCCGACAACCCACAGGAGGAAATACAAGCCGATATGTACTTAAAACCTAAATTTAAGATTTCTTGGCAGGTGATATTTGCCGTTGTGATGTTTTTTTATATGTACCTGCCCATCTTCGTACTCACCTTTTACAGCTTTAACAGATCGCGGTTTAGCGCCGGCTGGGAAGGATTTACTTTAGATTGGTACGTTAAATTATTTAGCGATACGCGGATTTTAATTGCCCTGAGAAACAGTTTAACAGTGGCTGTTTGTGCAGTTGCAATCTCGGCTGTACTCGGCACTTTGATGGCCGTTGGTTTAGCCCGCTACCGCTTTCCTGGCAAGAGTTTATATCAGGGAGTTTCCTACTTGCCGATTATTATTCCAGATATTGCGACCGCAGTTGCTACTCTGGTATTTTTAGCGGCGCTGGCTATTCCTCTGAGTTTGTGGACAATTGTCGCCGCTCACGTTGTGTTTTGTCTGGCTTACATCGCTCTAGCTGTTTCTACTAGATTGGCAGATTTAAACCCGTATTTAGAAGAGGCTGCCTTGGATTTGGGTGCAACGCCTGTTGAAGCTTTTATTCAGGTTTTGCTCCCTCAATTAATACCCGGAATTGTTTCGGGTTGTCTGCTGTCTTTTGTCCTCAGCATGGACGATTTTTTGATTGCGAGTTTTACCGCAGGTAGCGGGACTACAACTCTGCCGATGGAAATTTTTAGCCGGATTCGGACTGGAGTAAAACCTGATATTAATGCTCTCAGCGTGCTGTTGATAGTAGGTTCGGGAGGATTGGCGTTTTTAGCGGAATATTTGCGCGGCCGGGGCGAGCAAAAACGGACTCATTAGGCAGTGGGCAGTGGGCAGTGGGCAGTTGACAGTGGGCAGTTGACAGTTGGTTATTGGTGAGTTGTTACCAATGCCCCATCCCCAATGCCCAATGCCCCATGCCCCATGCTGCTACTTGGCGGGTAATTTCACCTTAGTAGCCAAACCTAGTGCTTCCAAAACTTGAATTGTCATCCAAGTGAAGTCAATTTCCCACCATTCCATCCCGTGACGTGCAGAGTATTGATAAGCATGGTGGTTGTTGTGCCAGCCTTCACCGTAAGTCAGGACAGCCACCCACCAACAGTTAGTAGAACTATCGTTTGTTTCGTAGGTGCGGTAGCCAAATTTGTGAGTGGCGCTGTTAACAAACCAGGTGCAGTGATACACCAAAACTAAGCGTACAAAAATTACCCACACTACAAACGGCCAGCCTGCTGCTAAGTAAAGCAAGACGCCAAAGACGATTTGCATCGGGAGAAAGTAATTTTGCAAAAATTGGTAAAATGGATCGCTCGAAATGTCTTTTGTGCAGCGGGAAATTTCAGCGTGAGCTGGACCTTTATATAGCATCCAGCCGATGTGACTCCACCAAAAACCCTTTTGGGCATTGTGAGGGTCGATCGCATTTTGGTCAGAGTGGGTGTGGTGCAATCGGTGCAGCCCAACCCAATCAATTATTCCTCCTTGACAGGCAAGGGCTCCGCAAAATGCTAGAAAATATTCTACGAATTTTGGTGTCTGAAAACTGCGGTGGGTAAGCATACGATGCCATCCGAGAGTTATTCCCAAACCGCCGGTTATCCAGTGCATGAATACTGTTAAACCAACTGCTGTCCAATTGAAGTTACTTGGTAGCAGGGCGAACAAAGCGCCGATATGAAGTCCTGCTAAACTAATAACGTGCTTCCAATTGTATTGGAGTTTTTCTTGCGTTGCTATTGTCATTCTTTTTTTGATTTCTGATGAGATGCCGACCGGGATTCACGCATAATAGTTTGGATTGAGCAGTGAACTTTTTTGCTGCACACTTGCCCAAACTAATAAAGAATCAATGATAGATTTGGGATTAGGATTGAAAAAGATTTACGGTTGTATTTTGAAAATAAAAAATTTGGCTGCCAAACAAAATTTTTTGTTCCCAACTATATTATAACTGATTCTGGTTTTGGTTGGGTCGATCGCACCAGAGGATTCGAGCTTACTTCAACCCAACCTATACCGATCGCAAAAACAGGATTAGGCATTGGTCACGAGCCATTAGTCCAGAACTGATGACCGACAACCAATGACTAATTGCCGATCGCTATTTTTCTGCTAATTTCACTTTGGTTGCCAAACCCAGCGATTGCAGCAATTGAATTGTCATCCAGGTGAAGTCGATTTCCCACCATTGCAGGCCGTGGCGAGCCGAGTATTGAAAGGCGTGGTGGTTGTTGTGCCAGCCTTCGCCGTAGGTGAGGAGAGCAACCCACCAACAGTTGGTCGAGCGATCGCCCGACTCGTAGGTGCGGTAGCCGAATTTGTGGGTAGCGCTGTTAACCAGCCAAGTGCAGTGGAACACCACCACGATCCGCATAAACACGCCCCAAACCACGAAAGACCAGCCGCCTAATAAATAAAGCAACACACCGAAGACTACTTGGATGGGGATAAAATATGCTTGGAGAAACTTGTATACTGGGTCGTCGCCGATGTCTTTAGTAAAGCGGGGGATTTCCACTCTGATCGGGAGATCCGAGAGCATCCAGCCCATGTGGCTCCACCAGAAGCCTTGATTGGAATCGTGTGGATCTGTTCCGGTGTCGGAATGTATGTGGTGTAACCGGTGCATTCCCACCCAGTCGATCGGGCCACCTTCACAGGAAAGAGTACCGCAAATAACTAGAAAATACTCTAGCCATTTAGGTGTTTGAAAACTGCGGTGGGTGACGAGGCGGTGAAATCCGAGAGTAATTCCTAAACCACCTGTTACCCAATGCAGGAATACTGCTAGCCCGACCGCAGACCAGCTAAAATTACCCGGCAGCAAAGCAAATAAAGCACCGATGTGCAGAAAGGCCATAAAGCCGATGACAGGCCAATCAGGAGAAGTTTTTTTGGAAGTTGCAATCGTCATGAATATATTATGTTTACAAACTAGGGGCCGCATCTACGCCATAATGAACAGCGCGCACGCAAAGGGTGAGCGAGGTATAGATGAATAGCGTTTCACGGCTACAGGAAGCAGAACAGGCACTCTTTCAGATTTTTTCTGGTATTGACGCGACAGTCAAGCAAAATCTTCAACGAGTCTTAAAAGCTTTTCGCAGCCACCGGGTTGGAGTCCACCATTTTGCAGGGGTTACGGGTTACGGCCACGACGATTTGGGTCGGGAGACTTTGGACGGGGTATTTGCCGAAGTAGTAGGGGCAGAGGCGGCGGCTGTCCGGGTACAGTTTGTTTCGGGTACTCACGCGATCGCCTGTGCTCTTTTTGGCATCCTGCGTCCTGGTGACGAAATGTTGGCAGTGGCTGGTTCTCCCTACGATACTTTAGAAGAAGTGATCGGCTTGCGGGGGCAAGGTCAAGGTTCACTTGTTGAGTTTGGTATTAGTTACCGTGAGTTGCCTCTAACTCGCGAAGGAAGTGTGGATTGGCAGGCGTTGAGCTCTACTATTTCAGAAAAAACTCGCCTGGTTTTTATCCAGCGCTCTTGCGGCTATTCTTGGCGGTCGAGTTTGTCTATTTCTGAGATTGAAAAAATCGTCGCCATAGTCAAACATCAGAATCCTAACACAATTTGCTTTGTTGATAATTGTTACGGGGAGTTTGTTGATGATTGCGAACCTACTGCTGTAGGTGCGGATCTGATGGCTGGTTCTTTAATCAAAAATCCCGGGGGTACGATCGTCCCTGCTGGAGGTTACGTCGCCGGCAGGGCGGATCTGGTGGAGGCCGCAACTTGTCGCTTGACAGCGCCGGGAATCGGCAGCAGCGGCGGCGCAACTTTTGATTTGAATCGGCTGCTGTTTCAGGGTTTATTTATGGCTCCCGGTTTTGTGGGGGAGGCGATGAAGGGAAATCATTTAACGGCTTATGTTTTTTATAAGTTGGGTTATCGAGTGAATCCTATGCCTTTGGCTAGAAGACGAGATGTGATTCAGGCGATCGAATTCGGTTCTGCTGATAAGTTAGTGGCTTTTTGTAAGGCTGTTCAACAAAATTCTCCCGTGGGTTCTTATTTAGACCCTATCCCAGCTCCGATGCACGGATATGAAAGTCAGTTGGTGATGGCTGGGGGTACTTTTATTGATGGGAGTACGTCGGAGTTTTCGGCTGACGGGCCTCTGCGGGAGCCTTACGTGGCTTTTTGTCAGGGGGGGACTCATTGGACTCATGTATCGATCGCCCTTGAGGCTGCGATCGAGGGTGTGGGCCCAGCTAAGTAAGTTTGTAGTGAAGACTTCTGTCTTCTCTGTGGCTGATAGTCAATAAGGACTAAAGTCTTTACTACAAACAATTTTTGTAAACAATAATCAGACCGACAATAAATGCGATGATTGTTCCGAAGCCGATAATAAAGCAGATCGGCGTGCCATTTCCCCCATCAGCTTTTTCAATTTCTGCCAATTCTGCTAAAGTTAAAACTTTGACATCATCGGGCAAATTCATTCAGCATTGCTGAGTGCTTGAATATCGCTGTTCATAATCACATTTACATGGCGCGTAATTTTGTCAATTTTCCAATCCCACCACCGAATTTCTAATAGTTTGGCAACTTCACCATCGCTAAAACGCTGTTTGATTGGATGTGCGGGGTTTCCACCGACAACGGTGTAAGCGGGAATGTCTTTTACTACAACGGATTTTGCGGCAATAACGGCACCGTCGCCGACTTTGACTCCTGGCATAATCAAGGATTCATAGCCGAGCCAAACATCATTGCCAATTACGGTATCGCCTTTAGTTGGCAGTTCCATTAATAAATTTATGGCTGTTTCCCAACCATTCCCAAAGATGGGAAAAGGATAAGTTGAAATGCCGTCTAGTTTATGATTTGCACCGTTCATAATGAATTTGACGTTGGTGGCGATCGCGCAAAATTTGCCAATAATTAATCGGTCGTTTCCGTAGTTATAAAGTACATTTTTTTCAAAATTTTCGGGCTCTATTGGATCGTCGTAATATGAGTAATCGCCGACGATAATGTTGGGAGATTTAATAAAGTTTTTGATGAAGCATACCCGCCGCCGATCGACCATTGGATAAGGTCGGTTTGGATCGGGTCCTATTTCTGTCATAAGTTTCAAGCCTTATTCGTTAAGCTGCTGGATTGATGTACTGTTAATTACAGTTAGATTTGCTTCTGCTTCATTAACATAGAGTAATAAGGTTTGTCAAGGGGTGGGCGAGAAATTTTGGTCGATCGCCCTGCAAGAAATGAGACAAAATGGTAGAAGCCAACATCCATCAGCGTTCTGAAGGGGTGAAAAACCCCAAATTAATATTAAAGACGCGATCGAAGTGAGATAATTTATGAGAGTACGAACCTACGAAATCGGTGATACCCAACAAATTGTAAAACTGTTTTACGACACCGTACACGAAGTAAACATCCGCGATTACACAAAAGCACAAGTAGATGCTTGGGCACCAGCAGATATCGATATCGAAAGTTGGACTAAAAGTTTAAGCAGTAAATTTACTTTTGTAGCAGAAGAGGGTGAGAAAATTGCAGGTTTTGGGGAATTAGAAGCAAGCGGCCATATCGATCGCTTTTACTGTCATCAAGATTTTCAAAGACAAGGAGTTGGCAGGCTAATTTTAAAACAAATTGAGTCAAAAGCCAAAGAATTAGGAATTAAAAAGTTATTTACCGAAGCCAGTATTACAGCTCGACCTTTTTTTGAACCCCAGGGATTTATTGTGATTAGAAAACAAGAAGTAGAACGGAGAGGACAAAAATTCATCAACTTTGCGATGGAAAAAAATATATAAACAACGATTTGTGTAAAATTAGATCGAAGAGTTTTACGGAGGAGTTGCGATGGTGACGGAAGCTACAAATGTGCTGGGCGGAAAGTTAGAGACTTGCTGCACGTCGCCCATGACCGGGTATTATCGGGACGGCAAATGCAATACAGGTGGTGGCGACTTTGGGGCTCACACCGTTTGTGCTCAACTGACAGAAGAGTTTTTGCACTTCACCAAGTCGAATGGAAATGATTTGAGCACTCCGGTTCCCGAATTTAACTTTCCCGGTTTGAAGCCTGGGGATTGCTGGTGCTTGTGTGCGTCTAGGTGGAAGGAAGCAATGGATGCGGGAGTTGCGCCGCCTGTGGTTTTGGCCGCGACTCACGCCTTGACTGTGGAATACGTTTCTTTGGATGAATTGAAGCAGCACGCTGCTGATTTGTAGGAGGATGTTGGTGTGCGATCGCTTTTAGTCAATAAGGGCGATCGGGTTTTTCTGATGAATAGCAAATTTATCCTTCGTAACTCAAATATTTAAGTGCGATCGGGTGTCACTGTAAAGTTTTATGGTTGAGTTTGTGGTTGCCACTTACAGATAGACTCTGGTTTGAGAGGGCAAGTTTTGGGAGCGATCGGATTTCCGCTGAGCCTGATTTCAGTCAGTTTAGTCAAAGATTCTAGCGGTTTGATGTCGCTGATTTGATTTTTTTCGAGGGATATCCCAGTCAGGTTAGTCAAAGATTCGAGCGGTTTGATGTCGCTGATTTGATTGTTGAAGAGAGCGAGCCAATTCAGGTTAGTCAAGGATTGTAGCGGTTTGATGTCGCTGATTTGATTGTTGCCGAGAGCGAGCCAATTCAGGTTAGTCAAGGATTGTAGCGGTTTGATGTCGCTGATTTGATTGTCGTTGAGGGAGAGAAGTGTGAGGTTAGTCAAGGATTGTAGCGGTTTGATGTCGCTGATTTGATTGTCGTTGAGGAAGATATCTCTGAGGTTAGTCAAGGATTGTAGCGGTTTGATGTCGCTGATTTGATTGTCGTTGAGGAAGAGATATCTCAGGTTAGTCAAGGATTGTAGCGGTTTGATGTCACTGATTTTATTGTTGTTGAGGTAGAGCCAACTCAGGTTAGTCAAGGATTGTAAGGGTTTGATGTCGCTGAGTCTATTATTGTTGAGGTAGATATCATCCAGGTTAGTCAAGGATTCTAGTGGTTTGATGTCACTGATTTTACTGTCTTTGAGGTTGAGCGAAATCAGGTTAGTCAAGGATTCTAGCGGTTTGATGTCGCTGATTTGATTTTTTTGGATATCGAGCTGAGTTAGGTTAGTCAAGGATTCTAGCGGTTTGATGTCGCTGATTTGATTTTTTTCGAGACCGAGATCAATCAGGTTAGTCAAGGATTCTAGCGGTTTGATGTCACTGATTTTATTGTTGCGGAGATCGAGCCAAGCCAGTTTAGTCAAGGATTCTAGCGGTTTGATGTCGCTGATTTTATTGTCCTCAAGGCTGAGCGAAATCAGGTTAGTCAAGGATTCTAGCGGTTTGATGTCGCTGAGTCTATTGTTGTTGAGACCGAGCGAACCCAGGTTAGTCAAGGATTCTAGCGGTTTGATGTCGCTGATTTTATTGTCGGTGAGGCTGAGCGAACTCAGGTTAGTCAAGGATTCTAGCGGTTTGATGTCACTGATTTGATTTTTTTGGATCTCGATCCGAGTCAGGTTAGTCAAGGATTCTAGCGGTTTGATGTCGCTGATTTTATTGTCGGTGAGGGAGAGATCAGTCAGGTTAGTCAAGGATTCTAGCGGTTTGATGTCGCTGATTTGATTCTTGTAGAGGGACAGAGACGTGAAACTCGAAAGTTTTTGATTAGCCGCATCGCACTCAGTAGTCTCAGCTTTCTGCAACAGCACCTCAACAGTATGTTTAGCTTCAGGGATCAAAGAACTTTTTTTGCGACACCAATCAGCAAATGTTGGTCCAGTTTTTTTCGGTTGCGGTTCAGAGACTAACGCGGAAGGTCTATTGTTTCCCGGTTGCGAATTGGAAATTAAATCGGAAGGTCTATTTCCACATGATGCTAGGACGATCGCACAACCAGTAAGTGCGATCGACTTTTGTAACTTCCTGTGTTTCTGTACAACTATGAGTGTCATAATCTTGTACCTCTAATTTTCCCCACTGTATACAACAAAGACACTGCCTTACCGTGTCCCTGCAAAACAGCTATTACAAACTCTCTTATACCAATTTCATAAAATAGTGCTACAGTTAGTAGAAATGCATTTTGCAATTTAGTAGCCAAAGAGAGGTCAA
>NZ_JAUBSF010000188.1:0-2943 GCF_036704615.1 Microcoleus sp. K4-B3 | reverse complement strand
TTTGACCTCTCTTTGGCTACTAAATTGCAAAATGCATTTCTACTAACTGTAGCACTATTTTATGAAATTGGTATAAGTGCTCTGATTTTGCTAGGAGTCCCGGCGGTAGCTGCACCCAGCGCGATTAAAATTAGTCAAGAGGTATCGCAGCAGGGAGGGGGAAACCCGGAGGCTGCTGAAAAAGCTTTTAAAACCATTGCAGAAGCATGGCAACTTTACCAGCAGAAGCCGAAGACGGCGGAATCTTTAAGAAAAGCGATCGCCAAGTTTGAAGAAGCATTAAAGCTGTACCGAGAAATGGGCGATCGCTCTTTTGAAGCTGACACCCTCCAAAGCATCGCCCAAGTCTACTTAGACTTGGGAGAAAAACAGAAAGCGCTAGAGTATTACAACCAATCCTTTCCCATGTTTCGGGCAGTAGGCGAGCGCGATCGGGAAGCTGGCATCCTCAACGGCATAGCCCAAATCTACTCAGGCTTGGGAGAAAAACAGAAAGCGCTAGAGTCTTACAGCCAGTCCCTTACCGTGAGTCGGGCAATCGGCAATCGCGCTTACGAAGCTTTCACACTCAACAGAATTGGCCAAGTCTACTCAGAATTGGGAGAAAACCAGAAAGCCCTAGATTATTACAACCAGTCCCTTTCCGTGAGCCGGGCAGCAGGCGATCGCTCACAGGAAGCTCTCACCCTCAGCGATATCGGCAGACTCTACGATGTTTTGGGAGACAAGCAAAAAGCGCTAGAGTATTACAGCCAGTCCCTTTCCCTGAAGCGTGCCCTGGGCGATCGCTTTGGGGAAGCTCTCGTCCTCCGCACCATCGGCGGTATCTACTTAGAATTGGGAGAAACGCAGAAATGGCTGGAGTATTATAGCCAGTCCCTTTCCGTGATTCGGGCAACCGGGGATCACTTAGAGGAAGCTATGACTCTCAGCATCATCGGCGGTGTCTACTCAGATTCGGGAGAAAACCAGAAAGCCCTAGAGTATTACAACCAGTCCCTTCCCTTGTTTCGGGCTATGGGCACTCACCTTATGGAAACTTTCACCCTCGACGAGATCGCCAAAGTCTACTTCGCATTGGGAGACAATCAGAAAGGGCTAGAGTATTTCAGCCAGTCCCTTTCCCTGAGTCAGAAAGTGGGTGATCGCCATCAGGAAGTTGAAACCCTCAGTAGCATCGGCCAAGTCTACTCAAATTTGGGAGAAAAACAGAAAGCCCTAGAGTATTACAACCAGTCCCTTTCCCTGAGTCAGAAAGTGGGCGATCGTAAAGGGGAAGCTTTCACTCTCAACAGAATCGGCATTGTCTACGGAGAGTTGGGAGAAAACCAGAAAGCCCTAGAGTATTTCAGCCAGGCGCTTTCGCTGAGACAGGTCGAGGGCAATCCCCGTGGGGAAGCTGTCACTCTCACCAACATCGGCCATGTCTATTCAATTTTGGGAGAAAAGCAGAAAGCCCTAGAGTATTACAACCAGTCCCTTCCCCTGAGACGGGCCGCAGACGATCGGCGTGGGGAAGCTCTCACCCTCCTTGGCATCGGCAAAGTCTACTCAGAATTGGGAGAAAACCAGAAAGCCCTAGAGTATTACAACCAGTCCCTGCCCCTGAGTCGGGCCGTGCACAATCGCAATGGGGAAGCTACCACCCTTGACTACATCGGCAAAGTCTACTCAGAATTAGGAGAAAACCAGAAAGCGCTAGAGTATTTCAGCCAGTCCCTTCCCTTTAGTCAGGCCGTGGGCGATCGCATACAGGAAGCTCTCACCCTTTACAACATGGCTGCTGTCAAACGCGCTCAAGGCAATCTTACTGAAGCCCTCACTAACATTGAAGCGGCTCTCAAAATTATTGAAAGCCTCCGCACCAAAATTGTCAGCCCTGAACTCCGCACCTCTTACTTTGCCACCGTGCAGGACTATTACCAGTTCTACATTGACCTGTTAATGCAACTGCACAAAACTAATCCTAAATCTGGTTATGATACCAAGGCCTTTGAAGCCAGCGAACGTTCCCGCGCCCGCAGCCTCCTCGAACTTCTTCAAGAAGCAAACGCCGATATTCGCCAAGGTGTCGCCCCAGAATTATTGCAACAGGAACGCAGTTTACAACAGCAACTTGATGCCCTGGAAAAACGGCGAATCGAAGTTCTCAATCGCCCCAATCATACCCCCGCACAAAAAGCAGAATTAGACCAAAAACGCCAAACTTTATTAGGACAATATCAAGACATTCAAGCCCAAATCCGCGCCACCAGTCCCCGTTACGCCGCCCTCACCCAACCGCAACCCCTAACCCTGGCACAAATTCAACAACAAATCCTCGATGAGAATACCATTTTACTCCAGTATTCTCTAGGGAAAGATCGCAGCTATCTCTGGGCTGTGACTAAAACCAGCATCACCAGTTATGAATTGCCCAAACGTGCCGACATCGAGACAAATGCCAGAAAATTCCGCGATGCTGTCACAGCTCCAAGTTCCCGAAACAGCCCCAATCAAATCGCCCAAGCCAACGATGCTATCAGTCAAATTATCTTACAGCCCGTTGCTGCCCAACTCGGTCAAAAGCGCCTGCTCATAGTTGGCGATGGCGTTTTGAATTACCTGCCTTTTGCTGCCCTTTCCCTCCCCGGGAAATCCGGTGAAAATGGGAATCCGCCTTTAATAGTAGACCATGAAATCGTGCTGCTGCCTTCAGCTTCCACCTTGGGAATATTAAGACAAAACTACAATGACAGACAACCTCCTAATCGGAGTTTAGCAATACTGGCAGATCCAGTTTTTAGCGCTAAGGATGAACGAGTTAAAAACGCTTCTTCAGTCACCACTCAGCAAGCGGTAGAATCAGCAAATCCAGGTTTAAGTCGCAGGGTAAGCTCATCTAATTTGGTATAAATTGTACTTGACAAAAAGGGCAATATATACGATTTGGCATTAGTGATT
>NZ_JAUBSF010000075.1:0-34673 GCF_036704615.1 Microcoleus sp. K4-B3 | reverse complement strand
TTTGACCTCTTTTTGGCTACTAAATTGCAAAATGCATTTCTACTAACTGTAGCACTATTTTATGAAATTGGTATAAGTTCCGTCAGCCTTGACTTTAATTACTCCAATAGGAGTGTTTAATCCATCAGGGTTGATGGTATTTGACTCTACCGCAAACCCTGCAACTACCCAGTCATAGACCTGATTAATGCTGGCAGAATTGGCGTATTTCTTCCGAGGAACGTGACGAACCATCTCAACGTAATTACTGAGAAAATCTCGAATGCGCCGCTTCTCCACTACCTCTGGGCGCAACTCGTAATGAGTACCCGTAAAGCAGTAAAGTTGCCCCGCAATAGACGCCCAATGACCCTCGGAATAAAGATATTTCTCAGCTTTCAATACGAAATTTTGCTCTCCAGCGGGAGCTGTGTCTGGGATGTAGCCACTCTCACTACTAAGAGGTGACAAAGATACTACATCCTCATACGTGCGTGGGAGAGGAATTAAAGAAATATTAGGGTTTGAAGTGTTCTTTTTTCGATCAACCTTCTTGAGTTCTTTTTCCCATTTATCAAAGGTTGGAGCCTCTGCCACAGCCTGTAAAAAAGCCTCTCCCCCTTTCCCGACGATTAGATCATCCATCCCTTTGAATTTGGTATCCCAGCAAGTGATGTGGACAGTGCAACCGTTATTGATGAGAAGGGTCGCAAATTTGATAATGGCGGCGCGACAAGAGGGCTTGGCCGCATAGTCGGAATCAAAGTCGATGTAATGAGTAGTTCCTGGCTCTGCCCATTCCTCCACAAACTTTGCTAATTTTCCACCTTTCCCCCAGTTCCAAACGCCCGTTAATGCGATGACAGCCGACCCAAGGCTTAGACCCGCCCCGGCCTTCTTGACTCCCTCTGTCCAATGGCGGGGGATGGATTTGTCGGCGTGAACTTTCGCCCAGTAATTTCTATCAGTCATAGGCAGGAAGATTGCGTCGGGTTCCATGCCACTGCCTGTCATGTATTTGATTTCTTTGCCATCTTTGCCGTGGTGCAGTCTGTCGGGTTTGGCTTGACCGTACCAGTTGCCAGTCGGCTGACCAGTCCGCCACAAGACACCTCGACACCACCAGCCCCCCGTCTTGATAGGTATTTGGGGACGGACGCGCTCGTTAAGTTCTTTAGCTGTCAACGATTCAATGGCTAAACGGGCGATCGCTTCATCAACTGCTGAATCTTTGCACCATTCGGCGAGATGCTCGTTTGATAAATATTTTGCAGTGCTTGAAAGTTGCCCGTCGATCGGGTTAATATTGTCGTACATGAAAATTTCTCGCCCTAAGCGAGTTGAATCCTCAAAACCGCTGCGTACTAGGTTCCAATTAGGTGCAGCGGTTTTTTGGCGTTTACAGTTTTGAAAGACTTTAAAACAGGTGGAACCGCCCCGCTAGTGAATGCGGGCGATTAAGCTGTCGTTGCGAGCACAGCCACCTATTTCGGCGTCGGGAAGCGGTACAAAACCTTTGGGAGGACTCTCGTTAGTTTTAAGGAAAGGCGGTGCCAAGCCCTCAACAAAACTCCGGAACCTAGCCAAACTTTCAGTTGAGGTCAGGAAGGTATCAGGATTGCCGTTAAAAAAATCCTTGATAGAACAAAATCTGGGTCTGCGAGCGCCTGGGAGAATAACTCCTACTTGACTGTCTACATACCTAAAAGATTTGTCTAGACTTCGCTTGTTGCTGAACTGTTCTAGAAAAATTTCATTAGCAGCCCGCATGGCAAGCTTCAAGAAAGTTGGGCGATTCCATGAAAGTTCTCTCTGGCGTTCCCAAAAAAATCTCAAGGGTTCGTCATGAGGGCATTTGCCCCAGAGTTTTTGTATCAGTGCCTTTTGCTCTGTTAAGTCCATCGTTTTATTTTAACGGCGGTGGCACGTCTTCGATAAATAGTCGGCGCTTGAATTGCACCCCACACAACAGCTTTTTAGCGAGCAAGCGCTTGATTTGAAACCGAGAGACAAAATACTTTTTCTCGTAGGCTTTAGCAGGGATGCACCGGGGCGGGTCTAAGGGTCGGCCTGCTGACCGATAAACTACTCCGATTTTGGGTTTTCCTGTGGGCATAATTTTCCTCTAATTTGGCTAGCCAGTCTCTACGTCGTCGATGTTATACATCGACGAGTGAGTTTTTGGCGGGAAACGTAGACAGAGAGCGGGTTTCGGAAAAAGCGATTTTGGAGCCGACTGAGAGTGGTTTTTGTCCAAAATTTCGGACGGATTCTGGCTCCAAAATCACCTTCATTTGCCTAGCCAGTCTCTACCGCGTGGGTATTAATAGCCACGAGTGAGTTCTGTGGGAGAAAACGAGACAGCGTAAGGGTTTCGGTGATAGGGTGTTTTCGAGGCAAAATAAAGCATTTTCACTCCCCGACCAAACGCTTATACTCAGCCTCGGCATCCTTGTATTTTTGTGAGCCTCCCTTCGATACTCCCCAAATCTCAAGAATTATCTTGGCTTTACCCCATCCCTTCGCCTTGAGTTCCAACAACCGTTCAGCGCGTTCATTTTTGGCGTTCTCGGCTAGTTGCCGTTCTGTTTCCTCCTCATCCTCAGAGCTTAGTGTTAGAGCGCGTTCTAGCAGTTCTCGGTTGGCATCGCTCGCTAGCAAAAGTTCTGCCTCCGTTCGACGCTCTTGTTCTGCGACATAGGAGCTAACTGCGAGTTCATCTGCCACGTCGGCGTCGATCGCCCTCGCTTTCATTGCCTCAAATTCCTCCTCTTTTGCAACCTTTAAAGCACATCGGCGACCCTCAAAGCAGCAAGCAAAACCCGACACCAGGGCGATACCTTGCATGAAATTATGCAGGGGAATTTTGCGGGAAAGAATGAATGGTGGAGCTAGCCAGAGGGTAAGCCCCGAGAGAGATAAAACGGATACTTTCAGGAGCGACACAACATCACCCCCGCCCCAACTAAAACCCCGATTGTACTAGCAATTAATCTGAATCTAAATTGCAGTAAATTGATTTTCAAGATGGCAATAATTGCATCATCTAGTAGCCAAGCACTAGCACTGACAATGAGTTTGAGTGCGAATAATGCTTGCACAAATAGTAGTAGAGAATGATGAAGCGATGCCAGCCAACAAAGGAAGCTGGAGGCGATCGCAGTCAACAGAAAGTTGTTGCCGAGAGCGATCGCCTTTATCATTGCTCTGAGCCTCCCAGTAATTTGGCTTTGATAGCTTCAATCCTTTCGGTGGCGCGGTTTTCTGCTTTTTCCAAGCCTATACCTAACCGGGCATAGCCAGGACGCAAACCGTGCAAATGTTTAGCCAATCCCACATCAGCTTTTTTCTTGGTGAGTTCGCCAGTGGCAACGACTTTCTCGTACCCCCGGTGCGCTTTATGGACTTTTGCATCTGCCTCTTCAATCTGACCTAGCGATTTGTAAGATTTCTTGGCATGGCGAGCGTTCTCGGTTTTTTCCTTAGCAAGCTTCTTCATTGCGTCCGCTTCTTCTTTTGTGAAATAGCGCGGGGCATCTACTACAGGCGTTGTGCGGATGCTAGCAAAGTTGCCGGGATTGAGCGGTGTGATTACGCTTGCATCGGTCGGAGCCATCAACTTATCGCTCTTGTGGCTGATAGCGTCGCTGCTATCACCACCGAATAGTCGGGTCATTGTTCCCATTATTTACCTACCTGAATTGTGATTTTTACCGGGAAAAGATTTAGCGGATTGATGCGGGGAAACATTCCTAAAATCAGCAAAGCAAAGCCAACCGACGCAAGAGCCAGAGCGAAGGCTTGCCCAAAATCCACCCACTCCAAAAGGTTGCAGGATGAGTTTTGTTGAATGTTGCTAGCGGTCGTTGGAAAAGGAAGTGTTTCGGGCTTCGGCTCAAACTCCAGCCCGTGCAGGTTTAGAAGTGCTTCCCATGTGGAAGTTTTTGTGAGCTTCCCAAACTTCCGAGCGTCATCATCGCAGAACCCGCAAGCGTAAGCGACTGTTTTTAGGTGGTCAATCCGACGACAAGAAACGGCAGGCTTAGACATGACGGACTAGCCTCATTCTGTCGCCCGTAGTGGGTTCCCCTTCAAAACAGGGGTACTGAAAATCATCCGAGCTAGTGCTGCTCAGCCAGTTGATGTAGTAAACCCAACCATCCTCCGGGCGATGGCAGATACCGACAATCTCACCGAATTCAATGAAGTCCTCGCCGAATTCTCCTGTCCAGTCAATCTCGATCAAGTCGCCCATTCTGAACTCTGGCAACGGTCGCCCGCTGAGAGTAGAGAGAAGTGGTTGAGGAGATGGTACGAGGTACAACAAAGCGGCCGACATTGCTTTTTGAAAAAGCTCGCGCCGGGGAAATGTAAAGTGTTGCGATCGCCCATCAGGGTATCGCGCCGAAATTGGCATAATTATTAAGCTCCAAGCGTTCTAAGACAACGGTTGGGGAAGTCGTGACTTGGCTAGCGGGTCCAATCGCTTGTCAGTCGCGCATCAATCTTCCTTACCTTTAGAGTGCAGGTTTACAGCCACCGTGTCAATAGGCGGCTGTAAAGTTTTGTGTCCCAAAAATTACCCTGAGAATCAACATATTAATAGTATCAAAGCGGGCGTAAATGCTCTAAAATCTTGCCGTCTAAATACACGGCATTAATCACTTTTTCCGATGTGTCACACCACTTCGCAACTACCGCACTCGGTACACCTTTACCAACTTGTTCGCTGATAAAAGTATCCCGACAAGAGTAGGGAGTAGTAGTTTTACGATGTCCTTCAATCTCGCGACTTTTCTCAGTGATTGGGTCAACCAGCTTATGCCAAGTACGGATAGTGAAATTGCTGTAATTAATTGCCCCGCCCTTCTTGGGTGAGGGAAAAACCAGACTGTTTTTGTCCGTCAAGTTTTCCGGTTCAAGCTTTCTCAAAAACTCGCTTAATTCCTGATTGCAAGGGAACCTGCGACGCTTGTTATTTTTACTGCCATCAACCCTAGTCTCTATCCCGCCCGGATGCTGCACACTGCCACTGAACACAATGTGAGAAAAGTCGGAGGCAATATCGCGCCACCTCAAGCCAACAGCCTCAGAGGGACGGCATCCAGTCATAAACCAAAATTGCACCAAAGGGTAGTAGTAGCAAAGCTTCTGCCCTCCATAACCCCTGCCGTTCCAATTCCCCTTGTGGTTCTTAAAGGCTTCTAATACCAACGCCTTTTCTTCGGGACTAAAAGCGTTCGGTTCGGGGTCACTTTGCCAGTTGTGTTTTGGTAAATCCGCAGCCATCCCCTTAAAAGGAGAGACGCGCAATCCGCTGATTATTTTAAATTTAATCCCCCATTCAATCGCTGCATTTACGTAAGTCAAAACTCGCTTGGTCATACTGTTGGTAGTGTCCTCAAGCAGCCACGTGCGTAATTGCAAAGCATCATCCTCGGACAAATCCTGGTAAGGACAGCGGTCAATATAAGCTTGAATGCTGGTCACTAAATAGTGAAAAGTTGTGGGCTTGACAGCAGGTTTTTTGAACTCTAAATATCTCTCAAACAATTTAGTTAGAGTCAGTTCTGGCTTGGACTTGAGAGTCTCAATGACGGTCAAGTGAGTTTGCGGCTTGTACTTTTTGAGGGTAGGGTCAAAACGCTCGAACTTGATATCAGATTCAATCAGTTGGGCTTTAGCTTGTGCCAGTTCCCAGTTTTCAGGGGTGTCAGACAGGTTCAGGTACAGGTATTTACGATCGCCCCCGTAAATCTGGCGGGGCAACTGCAAGCGCAACCTGCCACTGCGAGTCTGGACAACTACCGATCCTTTCTTGGCCCTACTAGAGGCATCGGTCATGGTAAAATTTCAAAAGCAACAGGACAAGGCTAGCATTTTGGAGACAATTTGGAGACAAAATTGGCGAACAAAAGCAGCCCGAAGGATGTAACCCTTTACCAGTATAAGCTTACATGACTGGTGCTTACTACTTCCCATGCTGAACGTCGTGGGTTCGAGTCCCACCGTCCGCTTTGACTGAATTTTCATATAATTATGAAAATTAATTAGTGCTATCAATTCAATCTATGGCTTATTTCTTAACCGCTGCTTTATATAAGTTCGTTGAACTACCTGATTTTGCTGAGTTGAAAGCACCGCTACTCGATTGTTGCAACAACAACAACGTCAAAGGCACTATCTTGCTGGCCCAAGAAGGCATCAATGGCACTATTGCCGGTACGTCCGAGGGCGTACACGCAGTGCTGGCATTCTTGCGCAGTGACCCGCGTTTTGCGGATCTGGTGCACAAGGAATCTTTCTCGGAAAAAGCACCTTTTTACCGCCTGAAAATACGCTTGAAGCGCGAAATCGTCACGATGGGAGTACCGGACATTAATCCCCGCCTCATGGCTGGCAAATATGTTAAGCCTGATGAGTGGAATAAGCTGCTTGACGATCCCGATGTTGTCGTGGTTGATGTTCGTAACGACTTCGAGGTATCTATGGGTACTTTTGAAGGCGCTATTAATCCAAAAACAAAAAGCTTTTCCGAGTTACCTGAATGGGTGCTGCGGGAAACTGCTTTACGCAATAAACCCAAGGTGGCAATGTTTTGCACGGGTGGTATTCGCTGCGAAAAATCTACTGCTTTTTTGCGCAGTCAAGGTTTTGATGAAGTCTATCATCTCGAAGGCGGAATTTTAAAATATTTGGAAACGGTGCCGGAAGCAGAAAGTCGTTGGGAAGGTGAATGTTTTGTCTTTGATGAACGGGTTTCTGTTGGTCAGGGGTTAAAGTCGGGTAATTATGAACTTTGTCGCGGTTGTCGTCACCCGATTAGTCAGGAAGATAAGGCTTCTGAATTATTTGTACTTGGTGTGAGTTGTCCTCATTGTCATGACTCAAAAACTGAAACCAAAAAACAAGGTTTATCTGAACGTCAACGTCAGATTGAGCTTGCTAAGCGTCGCAACCAAGTACATATAGGCGCGCGCTACGATGCGAAGGAAAAAGTAGATGAGGCCTGCGACTAATAGTATTAAAACTAAGCTCAAAGAAACCCAGTTTATACGAAAAATCTTGTTTGGCGACGAGAAATATACCAAGAAACCGGGTTTCTGACTCGTGTAGTATTGGCACTAAGCTCAAAGAAACCCAGTTTATACGAAAAATCTTGTTTGGCAACGAGAAATATACCAAGAAACCGGGTTCTGACGAGAAAAACCAGATCGTGCGATCGACTAATTATATGTCAGCAACATATCCGATTTTGTATTCCTTTCGCCGCTGTCCCTATGCTATGCGCGCGCGCTTGGCCTTAATGGTTAGCAATCGGGTGTGTGAGTTGCGGGAAGTTGTTTTGCGAGACAAACCACCAGAGATGTTGGAGGTATCGGCCAAAGGTACAGTACCAATATTGATTGATGTTGACGGGCGGGTACTCGATCAAAGTATCGATATCATGTTGTGGGCATTGAGACAACACGATCCTGAAAAATGGTTGATACCACAGCAAGGTTCTGTTGCAGAAATGCTGGAACTAATCGCTCTATTTGATGATAGGTTTAAATATCATCTTGACCGTTATAAGTACCCCGATCGTTATGCAGATGTTGATGCTCAAGTACATCGCTATAAAGGTTCTTTATTCCTGGACAAACTAAATGCAAAGTTAAGCGCTACTAAATATTTGTTTGGTAACAATGTAGCATTAGCCGATATGGCGATCGCACCTTTTGTTCGCCAATTCGCTCATACCGATCAAAATTGGTTCAACGAACAGCCTTGGCCACCGGTACAAGCTTGGTTAGCAGGGTTCACAGAGTCGGAAATTTATAGCAGTGTTATGCAGAAATATCCGAAATGGGAATCCGGTAATGCAGGCGTTATTTTTCCTTCCTCGTAATTACTTATTCTTATTCGCTGCCAGCATATTTATTAACTTCCCAAAATGTTATTTACCATGCTAAACTTATTGTTTTGAGAATACTAGATTTACTGTCATTTGAATAGAAAAGTGACGGAGGCAAAAATCGCCTTTTGCTAATTTTTTAAACGTGAAAGGATTTGCTGTATTCTAGTAAATGTTATCAGGCTAAAACTATGATTGATGTTGGTTCGTTAGTTCGATCGCCCAGAAACGATTTGGGAGTCGGAAAAGTTGTCGAGGTATCGCGTACTGATGCCGTAGTTGAATATTTTTGCTCAGTTAAAAACCGCATCCGCAAAACTGTGCCATTGGGTTTGCTGCAAGAAGCGAGACTTCAGCGCCAAACCCGCTGCTACCTGTGGAGTACCACTCAGGAAAGATGGATTATCGGTCGAGTTTATGACTGGGATGAAGATAAATTAGAGTACGAAATTGACCTGCCCGACAGCCAAAGTTTGCAAGCTGTTGAAACCGAACTTTACGTTCGCTGCAATATCCCGATCGCCGATCCGATCGACATTTTAGCAGTCAAAGGTCAAGAAACGCCGTATTTTCACGATCGCCGATTGGCATTCGTTCAATCTGCGATCGAACAGCGGGCCGTCAGCCGCGGCATGACTGGTTTAATTTCTGCTAACATAGACCTCTATCCGCACCAAGTTGAAGTCGTCCGGCGCGTCCTAGAAGACCCAATCGTGCGCTATTTATTGGCCGACGAACCAGGACTGGGAAAAACAGTAGAAGCCGGCACAATTCTCCGCCAATTTCTGCTAGATGAACCCAACGGACGCGCAGTGGTACTGGTTCCGAAATATTTACTCGAACAGTGGCGGCAGGAGTTGGAAAATAAATTCTATTTGTCTCATTTTGCCGATCGAGTGCAGCTTGTTGCTGTTACCGAAATCAATCAAATTAGCCGCAACGCCAACCTAGATTTTCTGATTGTGGATGAAGCGCATGATGTAGCGGCAATGGCACATTCGAGCGATCGCGCTCAGCAGCAGTCCTTTGAACTCTGTCAGAAACTAGCTCAGAAAAGCAAAAATTTATTGTTATTATCTGCAACGCCAGTTCTCGGCCGCGAGCAAGATTTTCTAACGATGCTGCACTTGCTAGATCCCACAACTTACCGTCTTGATGACCTGGAAAGCTTCAAAGAACAGGTGCAAAACCGTCAAGAAATCGGCCGCGCTTTGCTGGATTTCCGAGAAAATGCCAAGCCTGCTGTTTTGCAAACAAAACTCGCTCAACTTCGCACTATTTTTGCCAAAGATGATTATTTAATCGGATTAGCAACAGAGTTAGAAAGTTGTTTGAAAACTAAAGAAACCGCAGAACAGGCTCGCCTTGTCCGAACTATTCGCACTCACGTTAGCGATACCTACCGCCTGCATCGTCGCATCCTTCGCAACCGCCGGGATGCGGTGGAAGATGTGATTTTCGATCGAGATGCTGTCCCCAAAACCGAGTACGATCTGAATGATGAACAGTGGGCGGAAATTCAAACCATACTCGATAAATGGCGCACAGTCGCTCCCAAGTCTAGCGAATATCAGAGAATTTTTCTGCTGTTTTTCCGCGCTTCTGGTACTTGGCTGAATGTTTTAGAACGGGTTGTCAAAGCTCGCTTGCAGAAAAAATCGACTCCAGAACTCGATCGCGAATTTGGACAAAACGACACGGCAATTTTGACCAAAACTGCGCTGTTTCCCGAAGAAAGGGAAATGCTGGAAACCTTGCTTAATACCCTGGGAAAGCCCCAGGAAGGACTCGATCGACTGAGTTTGTTACGAATCGCGATTCTCCGATTTCTCGCAGTTGCTTTGAAGGTTCCGCGCGAGTATCACAGCAAACCTCGCGATTTGCTGTCGAGAATTCAACAGCAAATTAAACGGCCGATTCCGGGCGAGCGTTTCCCGAAAATTGTGATTTTTACCAGTTTTACGGCAACTTGTAAAGAGATTGCGGAAAATTTAGCGAAAATCTTTGGTAAAAATGCGATCGCCAGCCATGACACGAGCAAGTCGGCTGATGATGTTGAGGCTAGTCTCAAGCGGTTTAAGACTGAGCCACATTGTTTTATCTTAGTGTGCGATCGCTCGGCAGAAGCAGGGGTAAATCTGCAATTGACAGATTGGTTAGTTCACTTCGATTTGCCGTGGTTTCCCAACCAGTTAGAACAAAGACTCGGCAGAGTCGATCGCATTGGCAGCAAAATGGGAGTGCAATTTTGTTTGTTTGCAGGCCCGGATTTGCCGGAGAGTCCCCACGAAGCTTGGTTTCAAGTTTTAAAAGATGGGTTTGATATCTTCAACAAATCTATTGCCAGCCTTCAGTTTTATGCTGAGGAAAAACTTCTCAAACTTGAAGAAAAGTTGTTTGCTGAGGGAGGCAAGGGCTTATCCAGCGAAATTGAATCGATTAAAACAGAAATCGAACAAGAGAAAATTAAAATTGACGAACAGTACGTTCTCGATGAAATTGATACTCTTGATGACAGCGCATCTCAGTATTTTGAATCTCTCGACAACTGCGATGCTAAGCATAAGGAAATGCAGCGGGCTACTGAAGGTTGGTTGTGTCAAGCTCTTCACTTCAAACAAATCGAACATCCGAGTGTATCGGGGTTGCTGCGCTATCAACCTACTCAAAAAACGTTGATTCCGTCGAACGATTTGAGAACCCGATTGATTCCTTATTGCCAGCAGTATGGCAGTTACAATCGCCGTATTGCTTATCAGAATGCGGATGTCGCTCTTTACCGCATTGGTGAGGGATTAATCGATGCACTTGGCTCTTATATTCGCTGGGACGATCGCGGTCAAGCTTTTGCCATGTGGCGGCATGATGAAAGTTGGGATGCTGCGCCTGGGAAGGAGTGGTTCGGCTTCCAGTTTAATTATTCAATCCAGACTGATGTGCAGCGGGCTGAGCAAGTTTTGCAAGCACAAAACATCGAAAATTACAACTTGAAAGCTTTGCAGCGCCGCGCTGATGCTCTGTTTCTCCCAACTTTTGAAACTGTGTTTGTAGATGCTCGTAGCGAGCCGATGTCTCTGGTGGAAGATGCGGAACTTCTGACGATTTTGCAGCGGGCTTATAAGGGGAAAGGCGGGCCGAATCGGGATTACAATTTGTCGAAAAATCGCACGTCGCTGATTGACAGTTTTGTCGATCCGCTAGAATGGGATGATTTTTGTCAAAAGGGACGGGTGGTATCGGAGGAATTGCTGCGCGGGCGATCGGCTTTTGTGGAAATGTGCCATAGTTCCGCTGTTACGGCTGCTATCCAACTCGAAAACCGGGTGAATCAATTGCAATTGCGCTTGAATCGACTTTCTAAATCCGAACAACTTTTAGAATCGGTTTTAGCTGAGGAAATCAGTACGGAAAGTTTGTTGAGTGAAGCGGTTTTAGCTGGTATTCGCCGCCCGCACATGACTCTTGAGTCTGTGGGATTTATTGTGATTTCTGGGCGTCCTCCTGTAAAGTCGGAGGATGAAGGATAATTTGTTTGGGAGGGCGATCGCTCTTTTTGACCCGATTCGGAAGCACAGGCGAGACGCCCGTGCCACGATGGACGGATATGGATAAAAGGGCGATCGCTTTTTATTTAATCAAACTGTAAGAGTGAAAACAGCTTTAGGGTGGAAAGTAGCGATAAATATCTTTCCGGTGAAGAACTCTTGCAAAAGTAACTGTTTCGCCATCAAAATAAAAACCTATTCGATAGTCGCCAACCCGAAACCGATACGCATTATCATCGCCTTTCAATTTTTTTAAGTTAACTATTGTCTGTAAATCATTAACATTGGGAATTTCCCCAAAAGCAAACTCCTTGATTTGCTGAAAAACAGGCGTACTCTTAAGAGCTTTTAAATCCTTCACAAAACTGGGCAGATATTCTACTTTCATTCTGTTTCCAGTTCTGCAAGTGCTTGCCGTAAATTTAACGGCTTTTCATTTTTTACTTCGCGCATAGCCAACAGAAGTCCTCTATCTTCGATAGCTTCTAGGAAATACTGATAGTCGGTATAATCTAGAATGACTTGACTAATGTTGCCTTCGGCATCTAATATCAATTTTTTGGCAAGTGGATAATCTTCTATCTTCATATACTTTTATGTTGAGATGAGTTGGGAGGGAATGATGGTTCTATTTTAACAGCGATTTTTTTTACAAGGTTTGATGATTGTCGATTCCCTACGGGATAGCTTCGCTTCACGCTCTTTTTGAACCGCAGATGCAGGCGGATAAACGGGGATGGACGCAGATGGATGAAGGGGATCTCGCACTTACGGGCTAAACGTCCTCAAAAATTGCGCCTCGCTGCTCTAGATTCACCTGCATCTCCTCATCGATTCCTGTATTGTTCCCGAATCTGGCTGACTCGACATTCGCACCGCTGAAATTAGTATTTGTTAAGTTCACTTCCAGCAGATTGGCGCCGCTCAAATTGGCACCGCTGAGGTTAGCTAAAGCTAGACTTGCTTTGTGCAAATCTGCGCCACTTAAATCAGCATTTCCTAAGAAAGCGCCGCTCAAATCTGCACCGCCGAATTTGGCATTTTGCAGGTTGGCGTCGCTGAAATCGGCATCGCTTAAGTTTGCACCCCGGAAATTGGCCCGATCGAGATTTGCGCTGCTAAAATCCACTGCACTTAAAGTCGTTCCGCGCAAGCTGCTACCCGCGAAATCCAGTGCTGGATTGAGATTGGCAATTTTTGCCAACTCCACAAAGTTGTCTGTTTCAGCGGAAATAACGCGATCGACCATTTCCTGCAATTCCGATTCAGCTTCCGGGACAATTTCCACTTCGCGCGGTTCAACCGGAGGCAAATTGTAGGAAAATAGCGCCCAACTGAGAGCAGGTTGGAGTTTATTTGCTTGCAAATATACAGTCAGGATTCTTTCTAAAACCGAATGTTGATTGGGCGTGATATCGTGCGGCCATAAACCCTCCGCATCTGTGAGATAAATATCTTCTTTAGCCACTTCAAAAGCCGCTGCCATCCGAAATTCTTTGGCAGCTACTTCTCCTAGCTTAGCACTTTTTAGCAAACCTTTTAATACTGATTTGCCCTGTTCTACTGCAAAAATCCAAGCTGGCGTTGTATCATTGCTTATTGTGGAAACTTGACAAAATATGCTCTCTGTTTCCTTGCTTTTTTGCGGATTCGCGCCGCCCTGAACTCCCCGCTGATTTTCGCTCACTAAAATTTCTGCACTGTTTTTAATCGGCAGGGTTTCTTCTATTGGTAAAAGCTTGAAAGAACCGACTAACTGACGCGATGCTACGGGAATTTCGCAATTTTCTAGATAAAGATTGAGCGTCCCGCCTTGCAGACCAAATTTGACGCGACCACCTAGCAGGGGTTCCCAATGCTCGTTAAAATTCAGGCTCAAGTGAATGTCGAACTGCTGGGTTTGGGCTGCAACTGATGGAACTGGAATTGCTTCTAATTGCATCCACAAGCAATCTGGGTATTTGTTGTGAGACTCTAGCGATCGCATATCGGTAGATGTGCTGGCTTTGCCAGACTGTGATGGAGATTTTGAGGAGTGCCTAATTTTCAATCTATCACACTACAGCATTTTTTTATCCATTGAAACTGGAAATTTTGTTTATCCGCCCTTCATGAGTTTTGCTGAATTTGGCTTTTTACCCAATTCCGAAATGCTTTCACTAATTCCAAATAGTCCATTGTTTCTGCTTGTTCCAAAAATCTGACAATCTCTAATATCGGTAAGCTGGGAAATGCTAAACTGATCTCGCTCTCAACGTATTCTCCATTTTCTAATCTGTTGATTCTAAGTCGCGATCCATTATAAATCCAAACTTCCGGCACTCCCAGATCCGTATAAACCTGCAAGCTATTTTCCGAACGGCTGGTAATATCAATTTCCACCACTAAATCCGGCGGCGGATCTTGAGTCAGGTCGATTCTTTTTTTGCCTTTAACTGCACTAATATTCTGGATGTAAAAACATTCATCCGGTTCTGCACCGCTAAGTTCAGGACGCTTGAAAGTTGTGGAACCAAGTGGCTCAATTCTCACCTCTAATTCTTCCGCTAAGGTTTCAACAAATCGACCCATTATTGTTTTGAAGCGTTCGTGTTCTGGAGAAGGTACCATAATTTCAAGATTGCCGCGATTATATCTCAGTCGAATTTGCCTATCGCCGATTTCGGCAAGCAAAGTTTCGTAGGTTTGCCAACTGATACCCGATAGGTGGACGATTTGTTCCGGCGGGGCGAGAGTTTGAGCGGTCATCTGATTTTAGATTTTAGATTTTAGACTTTAGATTTTAGATTTCTCCCCGGATAAATCCGGGGCCACAAACCAAATTGTTTTGGATGATAGTGCTAGTTTTATGCTTCGTGCGTAGGCGCAAGCCGGGGCGTAGCCATCGCACTTATACATTATATCATCGAAAAAAGCTCGATCGCTCTTTAATTACTGAATAAAACTATGTGCGGTCGAGTCCGATTTTTTACTCACCAATCTGCGCCGGAAATACCGAAGACAAATCTAGAGACAACTCGGTAAAACCCGGAATTACCACCGTCTGATTTGGCAAAACAACTCGTTGCAATTGATAACTATAACTCCCGTTTTGTTTCTGATAAGGTTCGCTGTACATTTCCAGTTGATT
The DNA here is from genome assembly GCF_036704615.1 of Microcoleus sp. K4-B3. NCBI lineage: Bacteria > Bacillati > Cyanobacteriota > Cyanophyceae > Oscillatoriales > Microcoleaceae > Microcoleus > Microcoleus sp. K4-B3. Next base: position 20,122 of record NZ_JAUBSF010000075.1, on the reverse strand, counting down.
ATCAACCAAATTAAATATCCAATAATTAGAAATCCCAGTCTCAGCATAGAGAGACAACTTGGTTGTGCGATCGTACTTCAACGTAGAATCCGAAACCTCAATTACCAACAAAATATCAGCAGGCTGCGGGTGAGAAGATAAATAATTGTCCGAACGATTGCGAGCAATCACAACATCAGGCTCTGGTTCGCTATCATCAGACAAAATAATTGGCTCTTGTGCGCGCACGCGAGCGCGTCTTGCCAGTAAAATGATTAACTCCTCAACTAAAAGACTGTTACAAAAAGAGTGCAGCCTACCTTTCGCAGCCATAATGATAATTTCTCCGCGAATCAATTCAACTCTGTCATCTGGCTCAAAAAATCCCAGTTCTCCCAAACGGTGATATTCGGCGATCGAAAATCGTTTTGCAGTTACGGCAGTCATAGCTTTTCTTACCCTCTACAATTACCAACATTTCCAATGCTACTCAAAAATCCCACCCCGTGCGGTCAATTCAACCTTCACGGCTTCCGAAATTCCCAGACAACCAGAAAAGTTCGCATTTTCAACCACCACATTTTTTAAATCAGCGCGGCTCAAATCAGCCCCCTTTAAAATCGCCCCGCTCAAATCTACACCGCTCAAATCAGCATTTTTTAAATTAGCTTCAGTCAAATTTGCATCTACCAAAATAGCATTCGGTAAATAACCACTGCTCAAATTTGCCCCGGTTAAATTAGCACGGCTCAAATTTGCCCGGGGCAGCTTGGTTCGCAAATCAGCACCGCTTAAATTAGCGCTGCTGAGTTCAGCATCCCGCAAATTAGCATTGCACAAATTAGCATCAATTAAAATAGCAGCGCTCAGCAAAGCACCGCTGAGATCCGCCAAGGTCAAATCTGCGCCCTGGAAATTTGTTTCGCGCAAATCCGCACCGTTAAAATCAGCGTAGTGCAAGTCAAAACCGCTTAAATTCGCCCCGGCAAAATCCTCAACCAGATTCAAACCAACTGTTTCTGCAAGTTGTACAAAATTCTTATTTTTATCGCTAAAAAACAGTTCCCGGACGATCGCCAATTGCTGCTGCCGGTACTGGTTAGCCTTCTCGTAATCTGCTAAATACTTGTAACCGAGCTTCAAATTCTTGAGAGCATTGCGCTCACTGCGATCGTCCTTGCTGGCGCGCGCGACCGACAACTGCTGGTGATAACATTCGATCGCACCAGGCAAATCTCCATTAGCATCGCAAGCTAGCGCCAAATTGCCCAAAGTTTCCAGCTCAGAGCGCCCGTCGCCAGTTTCCCGCGCGATCGCCAAACGCTGTTGCTGGTAATCAATAGCACTAGAAAAATCCTCCAGAGCACAGCAAGCATTGCCCAGATTTCCCAAAGCATTCGCCTCACCCCGGCGATCGCCAATTTCCCGCGCTAACATCAAATGCTGCTGGTAGCAGTCGATCGCCTGAGCATAATTTCCCAGCGCTTCGTAAGCTACGCCCATATTTCCCAGCGCCGCACCCGATCGCCGCTTATCGTCCATTGAGCGATACAGCCCCAGCGCTTCCTGCCAAGAATCCAGCGCCGCCTCAAATTGGCGTGCCTGATATTGCGAAATCCCTTGCTTGATTAGCTCGCTAGCTTGTTCGCTCATACTGTCACAATTAGTTAATAACTAAAGTTGATATTAATCGACTCAAAGCGGTAATAGCTAATCGGTAATAGCTAATCGGTGGCTTACTCTCCCGTCTCCCCTGACAGATGTAGGTTTTTTACTGCTAGGAGGAGTTAGGAGTTATAGGTAGAAAACTCCTCCTATTGAGTGTGAGCGCAGTAAACACTTTCCCTAGAAGGACGTAACCCATAGCAGAGAAAGTTGGCTGACTGGCGTTTCAGTCCTATTCAGTCCGTCTAATCAGATTAACGATCGCCCCAATTAGTTCATCCGGTTCAACGGGCTTGGCAATATGCCTTTGGAACCCAGCAGCAAGCGCTTGCTGCTGATTAACATCCCCCGCATAGGCAGTTAAGGCGATCGCGGGAATTTGCCCACCTTGCTCTGGTGGTAAAGCTCTCACTTGGCGAAGCAGCATATAGCCATCCATATCTGGCATCCCAATATCGCTCAGCAGCACGTCTGGCTTAAATTCCATTAACGCCGCCAAGGCTTCGCCTGCTGAGCTGGCCCAGATGACGCTTGCCTGAGCCTGCTGCAACAGAAAAACCAGAAACTCCCGTGTATCGGTATCATCATCGACCACTAAAACTTGAACGCCTTTCAAATTGAGGGATGCCTCAGAGCATTGCTCCCGATCGTTGACGCCTGGCTCAATTGGCATCAGCGGCAGTCTGACGGTAAATGTGGCTCCTAGCTCTTCACCAGGGCTGTCTGCCTGAACCGTTCCGCCATGTAGCTCAACTAGGTAACGAACGATCGCCAATCCTAATCCCAATCCCCCAAACTTGCGCGTCGTGGCACTATCGGCTTGGCGGAAGTAGTCAAAAACGTATGGCAGAAACTCTTGAGGAATGCCCTTGCCGTTGTCGCTGATGGTGATTTGAGCTTGATTACCCACTTGCTCTAATCGCACCTCAACCCGACCGCCTGCGGGGGTAAATTTAACAGCATTGGAAAGCAGATTCCACACCACTTGCTGCAAGCGGGTTGGATCGCCTGACACAGCACCCACGTTGGAATCCAGGCTTACCTCTACCGCAATAGATTTGGCTTGAGCAGCCAGCCGCACTGTTTCGAGCGCCGTTGTTATAGTCGATGCCAAATTGATCGAAGTGGGATTCAGGCTGAGCTTCCCTTGCAAAATCCGGGAGACATCAAGCAAGTCTTCAATCAATTCCGATTGCAACTTGGCGTTCCGTTCAATCGTGGCCAGGGCTTGTGCCGTCTTCGCTTCGTCGAACTTGCGAACTTGTAGGAGCTTTGACCACCCCAAAATGGGATTCAGGGGCGATCGCAGCTCATGGGACAATACTGCCAGAAACTCGTCTTTGATGCGGTTGGCTTGGAGCAACTGCTCTGCTTGCTGCTGTAATGAAGTTGTCAGGTTGACCCGTTCCAGAGCGATCGCTACCTGATCGCAGGTTACTTGCAACAGATCAATTTCTTCTGAAGTAAAGCAAGTCCGGGTCAGACTGCCGAAGGAGAGCGTCCCCAATAACCGTCCCCGAGCAATCAGCGGTTGAGCGGCATAAGCGGTAATACCCATTGAGCGGATAATTTGAGCATGAGGATTAGTGGCAAGTTGCTCTCGATCGACAACAATTTGCCGGCGATCGCGGGCAACCAGTCCACAGATGTGTTGACCGAAGTCGATCCATTCCATCATTGCTGCCACTTCCTCAGAAATCCCACTAAAGTTGCTCAGATGCAGCTTTTGCCGATTGTCTTTCTCCTCAACTAAGAAGTTGTAGTAACAATGCAGGTCTAGCTGGGCTGAGAGCTTGCTAAACAAGGTGTTCATCAGCGCTAGGGGTTGTTCGGTGGCAAGCAAATCACTGGTCATTTCATACAGCAGGTGTAGCCGTTGGTTTGCCTGTCGCTGCGCGGTCTTGTCCTGCAAGATATTAACAAATCCTTGCGTGTTGCCCGTTTCATCCTGTAACGGCATCATTAAACCGCTCGCCCAAAAGCGGCTGCCGTCTTTCCGCAAATGCCAGCGTTCGTTCTCTACTTGTCCCTGGGTCAGAGCAATTTGCCTCTCCTTCTGTGCTCGTCCCTGTTCCTTGTCTTCGGGGGTGAACATGATGCTACCGTCGCAGCCGATCGCCTCTGCGTCTGTGTAGCCCAAAAGCCTTTGGGCGCCAGAGTTCCAAGTCGCAATCGTGCCATTGAGATCGAGAGTGAATATGGCGTAATCTTTTGCACTCTCAATCATCAGACGGAGGCGGGATTCACTCTGGCGCAATGCGACTTCTGCTTGGAAGCGATCGGTGATATCAATACAGGAACCGATGTAGCCCAGGAAATCGCCTTCTAATGTAAACCGGGGGACTCCTGTGTCTATAAACCAACGGTAGACTCCATCAAAGCGCCTGAGGCGATACTCCATCTGAAACTGTTGCCGAGCATCAAAGGCAGTGACATAAGTATCTAAGCAATGTTGGCAATCATCGGGATGGACTCCTTCTAACCAACCATTACCCATTTCTTGCTCCACCGTCCGTCCAGTAAAGTCTAGCCACGGCTGATTAAAGTAATTACAGAGTTTATCAGTTCCAGACATCCAGATCAGAACAGGAGCGGTATCTGCCATTTGCCGAAAGCGAACTTCACTCTCGCGCAGTTCAACTTCTGCTTGTTTGCGATCGGTAATGTCAATGATAAATTCCACGCCCTCTGCTTCATTGAACTGCGTCGCAGCGAACAATGCCCACCAGCGCGAGCCGTCTTTGCGGATGTATTCCTTTTCATAAGGAGTCGTGCGCCCGGTTGCTTCAAACTCCTCGACTGCTATCAGGGAATGGGGCATCCACTCCGGCGGTGTCATTGTGTCCCAGCGCACCAATCCTTGCTCAGTATCCTCACGGCTGTAGCCGCTCATGCGAAGGAAAGCATCGTTGGTTTCGGTGATAGTACCGTCGGTTTGGAAGAAAATGACCCCGACCGTTTCGATCGCGATCGCCCGACGCAGACGCGCTTCGGATTCGCGCAAGGCAAGGCTCGATCGATCGCGATCGAATACGATGGTGCCGACTTGGGTGGCGAAGTCGGACAGTCGATACTCCAAATCAGTCGGCATCCGCGCCTCGTCGAAGCACAGCATCAGAGAACCAAGGGGCAAGTTGTCTGCGCCCTTTATGGGGGCGGAATGACACGCCAGCACCCCGTGAGCCACGCATAAGTCTCGCCATCCTTGCGACCAGCGATCGTCGTTGGCGATGTCCGCACAGGTGACAGGTTTGCCGGAATACACTGCCTCGCCGCACGTACCGATGGCAAGCTCATTAATCGGGGCCTCCTTAAGTCCTTGAGCGAATGACGGCTCAAAACCCGGGGTGATGGAGTAGGGAAACGTCAGTTGCTCGGCATCGGCTACCAGGATGCAGGCTCGCGTGCGCGGATTTAGCTTGGACACGGAGGCACACAGGGATGAAAGACATTCGTCCAGCGGGCGTCCTGAGGCGGTCAACTCCAGCAGTCTCTTCTGCTCGACCAGCACGAGTTCCGCCTGCTTGCGATCGGTAATGTCAGTTGCAAAAATGGTCAGCCCATCGGCCGAGGGGTAAACCCGGTACTCAAACCAGCGATTCCAGGGCAGATAAAGATACTCAAACTGGATGGGCGTTTGTTCGTTCATCGCCTGATGGAATTGAAGGTAAACATCGGTGTCAACGGTATTGGGAAACAAGTCCCAATGGTTATAACCGAGCAGTTCTTCTCGCTGCTTAAAAACAATTTCGCACAAGCGATCGTTGACGTAGGTGTAGTGCCAGTTGCGATCGAGAGCAAAGAAACCATCACTGATGCTAGAGAGAATGCTTTCAACCTGCTGACGAGCTGTTTCTGGTTCTGGCTGCAGCACCTGTTCCTGCTGCATTGCTTCGGGCTGCTGTTGCGCCAGCTCGACATTTGTTTCCACTCGTGCTAACAATTCACGGTCAGAAAACGGCTTAGTCAAGTAGTCGTCGGCTCCAGCTTCAATGCCCCAGAAATCGAGTACCGCGTTCACCAGCTTCAGCAACCGTTGCCCGTTGCGCTGCACCACCTCCATCCGTTCTCGATGCGCAGCCGGTAGCGGCACGTTTCGATCGGTGAGAGCGTCCTCAGTGGAACCTATTATCAGGGTGAGGGGAGTCCGAAATTCATCGCTGACGTTACTGAAGAAAACCGTTTTGGCGCGATCGAACTCTGCGAGTGCTTCAAGTCGTTTCCGCTCTTGTTCATAAGTGCGAGCATTGGAGATGGCTGTTGTCACCTGCCCTGCGATCGAGTCAAAAAAGCCTTTGCAATCATCATCAAACACTCTGAATGGACTCACTCCGGCAATCAAGAACCCGAACGTTTCTCCCGATCGGGCTAGTGGTAGAATGACCGCTTGATGGGGAGATTGGGACCATGCCCCGCCCGGTAAAAGTCCAAATCGCGCCTCTAAATCCTCAACAATCTTGCTTTCACCGGTCTCCACGACTTGCCTCAGTTGCCACCCCTGGGACGTTTCAGCGGATGTCAGATCGATCGCCTCTGGGCTGGCGGTGGTTCCGGCGGCTAACCTTGTTGTGCTTGCAAGTCGTGCTTGAGTGCGATCGCCATCGAGGAGATACAGCAGCGCAAACGGGATGTCACAGGCGTTAGAGGTCAATGCGGTGGCGGAAACAAGGCAGGCGGCTTCTACCGTCTTGGCGGTGATTGTTTCTGCGCCTAATTCACGCAGCGTCCTCAAGCGGCGATCGTTCAACACCCGCTCAGTTTCTTCGCTGACAGCGCCAAACACACCGCCTGGTGTGCCATCATCGCCGGGAACAGGACTGTAGGAGAAGGTGAAGTAGGTCTCCTCTGGATACCCGTTTCGCTCCACAATCAGCAAAGCTTCTTTATTCCATGACGATTTGCCTTCATTTAAGACGGCTTCAGCTTGAGATCCAACGACCTCCCAAACGTCTGCCCAGAGATTAAACGCAGATTCACCTAATGCCGCAGGATGACGCTTACCCAGGATAGGGATGTAAGCGTCGTTGTAGAGGTTAATCATTTGGTGTCCCCACCAGATGAACATGGGGTAGCGGGAACCCAAGACAATCCCCATTGCGGTTTTTAAGCTCTGCGACCATTTCTCGACAGCGCCCAGGGGGGAAAGCGACCAATCGTGCGATCGGATCAGCGCCCCCATCTCGCCACCACCCGCAAAAAGCTCTTGAGGAATTTCCTCCGATCGATTGACGCTCATTTTTTTTTATTCCTGTCTAAAAATATTTGGTTTGCAGTGCCTCAGCTTCAAAAGATCCAGACAAACCCGGAAAAACTAGGCTGTCTAAGTTTCTTAAGCATTCTTCGCTAATGCTTGCGCTTCCCTTCGACTGCGCTCAGGGTTTGCGAGGAAATACCAGTTAGAGAGTGAATAGTAAGTATGTCTATTTGTTACCATAGCGGAATGCTTGATTTTATTATTCACTTGATTCCACAGGTTCCAAACGTGCTGTGTTGAGTTCACCTCAACAAAGGCGGTTAAGCAGCCTGCTATTTTTCCAGACAATCTCATACCTCAACGAGCAATCACCAAACCCGCTGCTTCATCACTGGCCAAGCCCTACACTTTAAGGTATTTAACCAAACCAATAATACTATTCTAAGCCGGATTTACTGTGAGCAATTAAATCTTAGGATGATCGAGAAGAGAGTTTAACAATTTTAAAAACAGATAATAAGCCCAACCAGCAAGCATCGGAGGATATTTTGTGCCTCGTTCTTTTAGTTGTTCTTTCTTTAGTTTAAAACTATTAAACTGCTCATAAAAAATTAGGTATTTGTCAGCGGTAGCTAATATTGATAATTGGTTAATGTCGCGCGGAAATTTTCCTATCTTATCCTCTACATTCTGGGCAAATTTAGAGTTTAAAGAGGCAGTAACTAGGAATCTTAAATTATTGCCATCCATTGACATAATTGATAGCCGAATGACTCCTTTTTACAGGGAAATACAAATGCTTGATTTGGGCTAACTGACACTTTTAATAGGATCGCATCTTAAAACTGCTATTTTTTGCTGATATTTGTATAATTTACCTTGTTTGTTATGGGTATGAAATCGTAATTTTTGCCAAGTGGTTGGGCGATATTTCCAAGAACACGATCGAGGGAACACGCAACTGCAACCTTTTTTACTACTAAGCAAACTTTTTACAGCATAAAATTTTCGAGCCTTTTTCAGTTGACTTTCGGCTTTGTTCAGCTAATATGTACAAGATTTGGCTTTGCCTTCTAAGGTTTTGATGTGTAAAATCCTACCTGACGCGCCACTGTCAACAGCGTCCTTAGCTGCTGATATGACCCTGTTGGCGTTTCTAGCGCTAATCCCGTAATTGTCTTGCAGATGTGTCCGCCATTTATATTTATTCAACTCATCACCTGACAGCAGAAAGTTGATGGTTTCACATACTGACTTGTCAAATATTGGGGTGTAACTTGCCAAAAATATTTCTAGCTGAGTTTTGCCAAGTGCCTTTAACTCATCTATTGGTGTCGGAAGTGCTTTAGCGAAATAGGTTGGGAATTATTGGAGATGTCTAATAGAGGTAGAGGTGGAAACGTCTCTATCGACTCTAACCTTGATGTTCGCCTTGGGAGGCGACTTCATCCGTTGTAAAAAAACTTACACCTGTTAGGGACGTGTTCTTCTTGCGGTCCCGCATCCTTATTTTTACACCCGTGCCCGAGAAAAAAAAAAGAAAAAAAAGAGAGAGCTACCTAAGTAACTCTCTCTGCCATCAGGGTGCATCTACATAACACAATATAACACAAGCGGGATGAGGGGTGAAACCCCTAAATGTAAAAATCAGGTAAAGAAATGTAGATTAAATTATAAAGTTATCATACAGCGCGAAAGGCGAGAGGGCGGCGGGATCGAGGAAAACCGATCGCGCGCCGCTGTATCCGCTACAAGACCCCCTTAAGGACCGCTTAGCCTGGGCCGTTAAGCTTCGCCACGAGCAGCTCATTGGTCAATTTGGGATCGGCGCGGCCGCCCGTTTCCTTCATCACCTTGCCGACAAAAAAGCCCAGCAGCTTAGTTTTGCCCCCTCGGTACTGTTCGAGCTCCTTCGGATTGGCGGCCAACACTGCATCGATCGCCCGATCGATCGCCCCAGTATCCGAAATTTGAATCAAACCCTTGCTCTCAACAAACTTCTGAGGCGAACCGCCGTTGGCCAGCAACTCCGGCAAAATATCCTTAGCGATTTTGCCGCTGATCGTACCGGCATCAATTAGCGCCAGCAGTTCGGCTAAATCCTGCGGTTGGAAAGGAATTTCTGCGATCGCCAGTTTTTCATTTTTCAGATAAGCAGTAATATCGCCCATCACCCAATTAGCTGCTTGTTTAGCCACAGCACCGGCGGCGATCGATTTTTCAAAATACTCCGCCACGGCTTTGTCGTCAGTCAGCACCCGCGCGTCGTAGGGAGAAAGAGCCAGCTCAGTTTCGTAGCGGTTGCGCTTCATTGCCGGCAATTCCGGCAGTTGAGCTTTCCAATCATGCAATTGCTCGGCCGAAACTTCGATCGGAGGCAAATCCGGTTCCGGGAAATACCGGTAATCGCTCGCACCTTCCTTAATCCGCATACTGAAAGTACACTGCTTGTTTTCATCCCAAAGCCGCGTTTCTTGGACGATGGTTTCGCCATTTTCCACAGCTTGAATTTGCCGCTCGATCTCGTAATCGATCGCCCGTTCGATCGCATTAAAAGAGTTCATATTTTTAATTTCCACCTTCGTGCCGAACTCTTTTCTGCCAACGGGGCGCACCGAAATATTCACGTCGCAGCGGAGCGAACCTTCCTGCATATTCCCGTCCCCAACACCGATGTAGCGCACGATCCGGCGCAATTCTTGACCGTATTCGGCAGCTTCCGCGCCCGATCGCAAATCCGGTTCCGAAACAATTTCGATTAGAGGCACACCGGCGCGGTTGTAATCCACCATTGAATAAGTAGAACCGCTCAGCCGATCGCTGCCGCCGTGAACCAATTTTCCGGCATCTTCCTCCATGTGCAAGCGAGTGATCCCGATTTTTTTTCTAGTAGAATTTCCCGTCTCGTCTACCAGTTCAATTTCTAGCCAACCGTTAGTAGCGATCGGCAAATCGAACTGAGAAATTTGATAATTTTTCGGCAAATCGGGATAGAAATATTGCTTGCGGTCAAACTTACTGTAAGGTGCGATTTCGCAGTTGAGAGCCAGCCCAGCTTTCACCGCATACTCCAGCACTTTTTGATTTAATACTGGCAACACTCCAGGCATTCCCATACAAATTGGGTCAATGTTAGTATTTGGGGCATTGCCAAATTCTGTAGAAGAACTGGAGAAAATTTTAGTATTCGTACTCAATTGACAATGAGTTTCGAGACCGATAATGGCTTCGTACTGAGTTTGGTTTTTTATCGAAGAGGGTGCAGCAGCAGTCATAAGCGATTTTAAAGACTGAATAACTTTAGATTTTATTTTAGCTTTTTATTGACCAAACCGATTGGAGATTATTTGTAGCTAGGGGCGGTTTCATTGGTCTCAACAAGCACGTCAAACCCGCAGTGCGGCAGGGGGTTTCAACCTATGCCGCACTGTGGGAAAGCAGGTTAACTTGAGACCAATGGGAATCGGCACACATAACGCCCTGCTACAAATTCGCGCTCGACCCACGCCCCGAGCCACGCCGATATCCTTTCGATCGCCTCCAAACAACAACCCTGTGCAAAAATATATTTAGCGCCAGCTCCCGCCCACACCCTTGCCTAGGAGAGTTTTAGATCGATCGACCACAATTGCCGATCGATCTGCACGCCAAACCCTTTTAGTGGCAGTCTTTAATAGCACCGCCCGCCTCCAAGGATTGGCTTTGCTCACAAATTAAAAGTTAAAAATGTATAATTTGACATAAAATTACATATTTTTAATTTTTAAGCTTTAATTTTGAATTGTAAAAGTAACACTTGCCTAAGTGTCAAAAATATGCCTGAAATTCCAGTTGAAAGTGCCACACTGTTTCAGAACAGCATCACTGAGCTAGAGCAGGCGGAATCAGCCCTCGAACTCGCTTGGAACGAACTCGAAAAACAAACAGCAGAAACCATTGCTCGCATTGCCAACGCCGGCTCAGCAAACACACAGGAAATTACGGATCGCTTTGCTGGGGCTAAGCAACTCCGCCAGCAACTTCAAACTCAAATAAAACAAGCCAACTCGCGGCTGGAATTTCACCTAGAAAACTCGCCAATGGCAGTTATAGAGTGGGACAGGGAATTTCGGGTAGTGCGGTGGTCGCCAATGGCCGAACAAATATTTGGCTGGAGTGCAGCAGAAGTAATCGGCAAATACTGGCACCAATGGTCAATAGTTTATCAAGAAGACTTCGAGCAAGTGTGCACCGTTACCAATCAACTGTTACACAGCAGAGAACACAGCAAGATTTGCCGCAACCGCAACTATACCAAAGATGGCTCGGTAATTTACTGCGAATGGTACAATTCTACACTAATCGATGAATCGGGAACAGTAGTTTCAATTCTCTCTTTGGGCAGAGACATAACCGATTGCCACCGCATTCAAGAAGAACTGCACCGGCGCGAACAAGCTTTCAGCGCCCTAGCGGAAAATGCGACCGATATCATCGCCCGGTTCGATCGAGAACTGTGCCTCCTTTACATCAACCAAGCAGTAGAATCAACAACCGGAAAACCCCCCGCACAATTGATTGGCAAAAGCAACAGACAATCAGGAATGCCACCCCACTTGTGCGACCTGTGGGACGAGACTTTTCTGAAAGTTTTTGGCACCGGCCAACAAGAAACCATAGAATTTGAGTTTCCCACTCCCGAGGGCATAAAACATTACCACTGTCGAGTCATTCCCGAGTTTGCTGAAGACAATTCAGTAGAAACTGTTTTATCCATCGCTCGCGACATCACAGAACTAAAACAAGTCGAAGCCCAGTTCCGACAAAGCGAATCCAAATTTAGAGCCCTAGTTGATTCTAATATGATTGGCCTAATTTTTTGGAACCTAAACGGCAGCATTACAGATGCGAATGCCGCGTTTTTAAACTCGGTAAACTATACGCGGGACGATCTGCTTTCAGGAAGAATTAACTGGCAAGAAATGACCCCACCAGAATACGTGCGTTTAGATACAGAAAAAGTTGCCGAACTGAAGGCTAGAAATACGGTTATTCCCTTTGAAAAAGAATTTATACGCTCCGATGGTAGTCGCGTTCCGGTGATGCTGGGCAGCACATTTTTAGAAGGAACGAAGCAGTTAGGCGTCAGTTTCGTGCTGGACTTAAGCGAGCGCAAACAAGCAAAATCGGAACTGCAACAACATCAACAACTTTTAGAGAGCATTTTGACAACTATCCCGAACTTTCTCTACATTTACGATGTAGTAGAAAACCAAACTATTTATGCAAATGAATCTGTCACAGCAATACTCGGCTACACGGCAAAAGAATGGCAAGATTTGAGTACAGATGCTATCGCTAACTTAGTTCATTCTGAGGATATGTTAAAGCTAATTACAGGTATGGAGCGGCTAAAACACAGCAGCAATCCCTATGAAACCGATGACATAGACTACAGAATAAAACACAAAAATGGGGAATGGCGTTGGGTACACGCTCGGTCTACAATCTTCAAAAGAACCCCAGACGGACAAATGAGGCAAATTATCGGTTCCGTACTCGACATCACCGATCGCAAACAAGCCGAAGAATCATTAAAACAGCAAAAAGAACTGCTGCAAACTATCTTCGACAACGTGCCGATCATGCTGGCATTATTAGACAAAAACGGTAAAATAAACTGGGTAAACCGCCACTGGGAACAAGTGCTCGGCTGGAGTTTGGCAGAAATCAAAGACCGCGATATCTTGACCGAATTTTATCCGCAGCCAGAATACCGTCAATACGTTTTGGATGAAATCCAAGCAGCCAATCAGAACTGGAGCGACTTCAAAACACAAGTTAGAGACGGGCGAATTATCGACACTTCTTGGGCAAATGTTCGCCTTTCAGACGGCAGGTGTATCGGCATTGGTCAAGATATTACCGAACGCAAACGAGTAGAAGCTGAACTCAAAGAACTCAACGAAACTTTAGAAGCTCAAGTCGCCCAGCGTACCGCAGAGTTAGAGACTTTTTTTGATGCTTTGCCGGACTACATTTATGTTGTAGAACGGGACAATATGCGCTTTTCTTTTGTCAACCACCCCCTTGCCGAATTTTCCGGATTCGACAGCAGGCAGCAGATGCAGGGCAAAACTATTTTTGAGTGCTATCCCAGCGAGATCGCAGAACGATTTTGCCGGGAAAATTTGCAGGTATTTGCATCAGGAAAAACTCTGCACTACCAGGAAAAATTTGTGATACCGGGTGGCAATGCTTACTTCGACACGTTTAAAATTCCGCTGAGAAATCTCAACGGCGAGGTTTATGCTTTAATTGGCACTGCTCGCGATATCACTGAGTTGGTAGAGACAAAACAAGCTTTGTCAGAACGCACAGAGCAATTAGAAGCTGCCAATCAAGAATTAGAATCTTTTTCTTACTCAGTTTCCCACGACTTGCGCGCACCTTTGCGACACATTTCAGGTTTTGTGGATGCCTTAAAGCAGCGGCTAGAAGCAACTGAGGTGTTGAGCGATCGCAAAATAGTTCACTATATGGAAGTAATTGAAGACAGCAGCCAAAAAATGAGCCTGTTGATTGACGGTTTGCTCGCCTTGTCGCGGGTGGCTCGCACCGAGTTGATGTACATTCCGATCGATCTGGCCCGTTTGGTACAAACTGCGATTAAATTGACTAAACCCCCAAGTGTCGGAGATCCGGCTCAAACTCCCCACAGCGTTGAATTTGCCGTCGGAAATTTGCCGACGGTAACGGGAGATCCAACTTTGCTGCAACAGGTGTTCAGCAACTTGATTAGCAACGCCGTCAAGTTCAGCCGCGGACGAACTCCGGCTACAATAGTTATTGATGGGTTACCGGATGGAACGATTTTTGTCAAAGATAACGGCGTGGGTTTTCCGATGGAATATGCCGATCGGCTGTTTGGAGCCTTTCAGAGGCTGCACTCCCAGAGAGAATTTGAAGGTACGGGCATCGGTTTGGCGATCGTCCAGCGGATTATTCATCGTCACGGCGGCACGATTTGGGCAGAAAGCCTACCTAGTCAAGGAGCCACGTTTTACTTTAGACTAGGGCAAACAATCTCAAACGCCAATATAGATTCGTAAGTTAACTTTATAATAGTTTTAAATTTTGAATTTAAAACTATTATACACTTAAAGAAGTCACAATCGGTGAGAGCATCCGAATTTTGGTTTCACAGGACTGTTCGCTGTGAGAGATCGCAGCGAAAAATCTAGGCTCTGCAAGATGCTCGCACTCCTAAAAAACGCTTTTTACAGAATTGGGATGGGAGCATCTCATCTTTGTGAAAACACTTCTTCTCGCTCCTTCCTTCTTGCTCTTTCCTCCTGCCTCAAAACTTCAATTTCTAGCTTGGGTGCAAAAGTCAGATGCTCCCATAGGGATGCTCTCCAATCGGTTCGCTCAGCCCTCGGCTCCGGGTGCTAAATAAAGGTATGGAGACTAGAGTATATAATTTTAATGATACTAAAAATAACTAAAAATTACAAGTTAAAATTAACAAAACTAAATCTAAAAAATGACATTTAGCAACAACACAAACAACAAATTAAAAACTTCCGAATACCTTATGTTAGATATAATTCAGACCAACTATCTACTAAAAATGGTAGCGGAATCAACATTAAAATTGTTGATTGTCGAAGACATGGCCGAAGATATGGAGTTAATAATGCTCGCCTTAGAATCGGGGGGAGTACAATTTAATTGCGACACTGCCGAAACAGCAACAGAGTGCAGAAAACTACTCCAAAATTGCAAGTACGATGCTGTACTATCAGATTACCGACTCCCCGGCTTCAACGGTTTAGAAGTGTTGAAATTAATGCAGGAATTAGGGCAAGACATACCATTTATTTTAGTAACCGGAAGTTTGGGAGAAGAAGCGGCAGTTGAGTGCATCAAAGCCGGAATGACCGATTACGTATTAAAGGGGCGGCTGTTTAGGTTGCCAACAGTCTTAGAACGATCGCTCCAAGAATACAAAATGCGCCGCCAGCAGCAAGAAGCGATCGCCCAAATTCAGCGGCAAGCTCAGCGAGAAGCGATCGTCAACCGCATCCTCCAAGCCATGCGCTTCACCCTTGTACTCGACGAAGTTCTCCAAACCACCGCAGATCAACTGCACGAAGCTCTCGAAATCAGCGCCTGCGCGATCTTGCAGCCAGATGCCGAAGGCGGCATCAGAGTTCGCTACATGAGTAAAGCAGCCGACAGAGAACGGTTCGTTGGGCTAAATTGCGAATTGGCCGAGCACTACCACTCCTGGCTCGCGGCCGGGGAAACCCTGGCCCTCGACGAGTTATCGACCCTGTACCCGTCCATTCAACCATCAGCAGAGTTTGTATGGTTTCGCGCCGTGGCGATCGCGCCGCTGCTCTACCAGCAGTCATTTTTGGGAGGAATTGCCCTCTATCAGTGCGATCGGGCGCGCTCTTGGAACGCCGAAGAACTCTCGCTACTCAAAGCCATAGCCGATCAGTGCGCGATCGCGATCCACCAAGCCGAACTCTACCAACAAGCCCAAACCGAACTAGCAGAACGCAAGCGCGCCGAAGCAGCAGTCTGTGGCATCCAGCAGCAGCTAGCCACAATGGCAGCCAATATTCCCGGCTCAGTTTACCGCACCGTGCTTCATCCAGACGGCACAATTTCTATGCCCTACATCAGTCCGGGCGTGCGCGAAGTTACTGGGATCGCTGCCGAAGAAGTAATTTCGCGCCCGGAACTCTTGACGGAAATCATCCATCCAGATGACAAAAGCTCGTGTGACAGCAGCGTAGCAGCATCGAGAGCGAGTCTTTTGCCCTGCGATCGCCAGTACCGCATCGTTCTGAGATCTGGGGAGGTCAAGTGGGTGCAAGACAGCGCCAGATTTTCCAAGAACGAAAACGGCGACATAATTGTAGACGGAGTAGCTCTCGACATCAGCGATCGCAAAGAAGCCGAATCAGCGCTGCGGCAAAGCGAACAGCGATTTCGATCGCTGATTGAAAACGCTACAGACATCACGATCATTCTCGACGGCGAGGGAATCTTCCGCTACATCAGCCCTTCCGTCAAGCGAATTTTAGGATACGCGCCCCACCAGGCGATCGGGCGCAGCGCCTTAGAAATAGTTCACCCCGACGACTGCGCCGCGATCGCCGAAACCCTCCACAAAGCCATTAAAAACCCCAAAAGAAGCCAGTGCCCAGTTGAGTACCGAGTCCGCCACCGCAACGGTTCTTGGTGTTATGTAGAAGCTGTAGCCACCAACTTGCTGTACGATCCCGCAGTCAAGGGAATCGTGATTAACTGTCACGACATCACTCAGCGCAAACTCGCCGAGGAACAACTGCTGCACGACGCTTTTCACGACGCGCTCACCGGATTGCCCAACCGATCGCTATTTACCGATCGGCTGGAACACGCTCTGAGGCTGGCAAAACGGCGCAAAGACTACTTGTTTGCCGTGCTGTTTCTCGATTTAGATAGATTTAAAGTAGTCAACGATTCCCTGGGCCACGCCATCGGCGATCAACTGCTAGTATTGATCGCGCGGCGTCTGGAAGCTTGTATGAGGGTCGGAGATACAGTGGCCCGCCTCGGAGGAGACGAGTTCGTGCTGTTGCTCGAAGACATCGACGGCATAAATGAAGCTACCACCGTTGTCAACCGCCTGCAAAAGAAAATCACCTCGCCCATCCTTCTAGACGGACACGAAGTATTTATCACCGCCAGCATCGGCATAGCTTTGAGTTCTGGCGAATACCTGGAACCTACCAACCTGCTTCGCGACGCCGACACAGCAATGTACCGCGCCAAAGAACTCGGCCGAGCCCGACACGAAGTTTTCAACAGTTCCATGCACGCCCACGCTTTGCGGCTGTTGCAGCTAGAAAACGACCTGCGACGGGCGATCGAATCAATTAGAGAGCCCGCTAGAGAAGAAGACTCTCCCCAATCCGCCCCATCCGCCCCATCCGCCCCATCCGCCTTACCTCCCTTATCCGCAGCGCCCCAGTTTATCCTTCACTACCAGCCGATAGTCAACATCGCCAACAGCACAATTACCAGTTTTGAGGCCCTAGTGCGCTGGCAGCATCCAGAACGCGGCTTAGTTTCCCCCGGCGAATTCATCACAATCGCCGAGGAAACCGGCTTGATCGTACCCCTCGGCCGCTGGGTACTGCGCACAGCTTGCCAGCAAATCCGCCAGTGGCAGCAGCTATTTCCAAGCAACCCGCCCTTGAGTGTCAGCGTCAACCTTTCAGTCAAACAGTTTTCTCAGCCAGATTTAATCGAATACATCGACCAAGTTCTTGCAGAAAGTCACCTCGACGGCAGCAGTTTAAAACTAGAAATTACCGAAAGCGTACTCATAGAAAATTCCGAATCAGTAACAGCAATGCTGGTGCAGCTCAGATCCAGAAATATACACTTGTGCATTGACGACTTCGGCACCGGCTATTCATCGCTCTCCTACCTGCACCGCTTCCCCACCAATACCTTAAAAATAGACCGCTCTTTTGTTAGCAGGATGGGAGGTGATTTCGACCTCGGCAAAGGAGCCATTGACCCCACAGAAATTGTGCGATCGATCGTTACTTTGTCGCACAATTTAGGCATGGATGTAGTAGCCGAAGGAGTCGAAGAAGCCTCGCAACTATCTATACTCAAAGGGTTAAAATGCGAGTACGCCCAGGGATTCTTTTTCTCAAAGGCAGTAGACTCTCAAACAGCAGCAGCCCTAATCCGACAGCAAGCAGAAAATCAGAATTTGCTGACATTTAGTTTGTTAGAGAAAGGCAATTAAAAAAACACGGCACTTTGTGCGTCCCATTTCAGCATAAAATCTTAAAATATTTTAAAGCTGTCCCTAACTGGCGTCAGTTAATAACTACGGCATCCAAATCACTATGACTATTGGCTACCTCGCCCTCGTTCTCCACGCCCACTTGCCTTTTGTCCGCCACCCCGAAAGCGACTACGTTTTAGAAGAAGAATGGCTGTTTGAGGCGATCGCGGAAACCTACATTCCGCTGCTGCAAGTCTTTGAAGGGCTCAAGCGCGACGGCATCGACTTTAAAATTACCATGAGCATGACGCCGCCCTTGGTTGCCATGCTGCGCGACCCCTTGCTGCAAGACCGCTTCGACGACCACTTGGCTAAACTCGAAGAACTAGCGGATCTCGAAATCGAACACAACAGCGGAAACGGTCACCTCCGCTATTTAGCAGAACATTACGCCGCCCACTTCTCTCAAGTTCGGAACTTTTGGGAAAGGTACGATCGAGATTTAGTAAAAGCCTTCAAACAATTTCAAGACACCAACAACCTCGAAATCATCACCTGCGGCGCCACCCACGGCTATTTACCGCTGATGAAAATGTACCCCGAGGCAGTTTGGGCGCAAATTCAAGTAGCCTGCGACAACTACGAAGAAAACTTCGGCCGCCGACCTAAAGGCATTTGGCTGCCCGAATGCGCCTACTACGAGGGCTTAGAGCGGATGTTAGCCGACGCAGGCCTCCGCTACTTTCTCACAGACGGCCACGGCATCCTCTACGCACGCCCGCGTCCCCGCTACGGCAGCTACGCCCCAATTTTCACCGAATGCGGAGTAGCAGCCTTCGGCCGGGATCACGAATCATCGCAGCAGGTTTGGTCTTCCGAAGTCGGCTATCCAGGCGCGGCCGAATACCGGGAATTCTACAAAGATTTGGGCTGGGAAGCTGACTACGATTACATTAAGCCCTACATCATGCCCAACGGCCAGCGGAAAAATACCGGGATTAAATATCACAAAATCACCGGTCGCGGATTGGGTTTAGGCGATAAACAGTTGTACGATCCGTATTGGGCACGGGAGAAAGCAGCCGAACACGCCAGCAACTTTGCCTTCAACCGGGAACGGCAAGTTGAACACCTGAACGGCATTATGCAGCGTCCGCCGATTATTGTTTCACCTTACGACGCCGAACTTTTCGGTCACTGGTGGTACGAAGGGCCTTGGTTCTTAGATTACCTGTTCCGCAAGAGTTGGTACGACCAAAATACCTACGAGATGACGCACTTAGCCGATTATTTGCGGGCAAATCCGACTCAGCAAGTGTGCCGCCCGTCTCAGTCTAGCTGGGGTTTCCGGGGTTTCCACGAGTATTGGCTGAACGATACCAATGCTTGGATTTACCCGCACTTGCACAAAGCTGCGGAACGGATGATTGAGTTGGGAAGCATGGAACCTGCGGATGAGTTGCAGTGGCGCGCTTTGAACCAAGCGGCACGGGAAGTGCTGCTAGCTCAATCTTCTGACTGGGCATTTATCATGCGTACAGGGACGATGGTGCCCTATGCAGTGCGGCGGACTCGATCGCACTTAATGCGCTTTCACAAACTGTACGATGAAGTGAAAGAAGGCAAAGTCGATTCCGGTTGGTTGGAGAAGGTAGAAGAGATAGATAACATCTTCCCCGAGATTAATTATCGCGTTTATCGATCGCTTTAAGCCTCGCTACCCCTTGAATCTCTCACCCCCCCAGCCCCGCTTCAGGGGGGGAAAGGATGCTAATTAAAATTATAGGTGATGGGGCGATCGCCATGAGTAAAATGAGAAGGGCGATCGCATTTTGGGATGGAAAGGTCGATCGCACTTTATGTCTTTTTCTCAACGCGGAGGCGAGCGCTCTTTTTGGTATAATAGAATTGTTCAATAACACGAATTATCTAAATACAACCGCTCGGGAAATATGAATAAACAAATCCAAACAATTGTCACCAAAACTCAGCAAGGTCTCAAAAAACTTTACGGCGAACAATTAGACAAAATTGTTCTTTTTGGCTCCCAAGCTAGAGGTGATGCTAGAGCAGACTCCGATATAGATATCTTAATAGTTCTCAAAAAATCCTTTAACTACTCTCAAGAAAGCGATCGAATTAGTATTTTAATTGCCGACTTATGTTTAGAATATAATGTGCTGATTAGCTGTGCATTTGCCACTGATGAGCAATTTTATCAACACAATAATGGTTTCTTCCGCAACATTCGTCAAGAAGGGTTAGCGATATGACTCCAGAACAACAAAGACTACTGGATAAAGCGAGTAGAAGTTTGCAAGCAGCGAGAATTGAACAACACAGGTTTTCCTGAATTTGCCGCTTCCCGTGCTTATTATTGAATGTTTTATATGGCCACAGCATTTTTAGAAGCTGAAGGACTAAGCTGTTCAGCATCTAAAACGCATATTGCATAGTATAATATGATGATATTTATAAAAAGTCAATGCCTACTAAAA
>NZ_JAUBSF010000074.1:0-35426 GCF_036704615.1 Microcoleus sp. K4-B3 | reverse complement strand
TTATTCATCTTTTTATTCACGATCGAGTATTGCATATAATTGTATCATAGTCTTGATACTCATTTAGGATTGCTATATGTGACCAATTCCTGGTAATAACCTGGAAAGGAGTACAGCCAGCCAAGGGTCTTTACTGGTTTTCCTCAATTCTTCAAAGCTGCGATTATTTGCCTTTCTTGCACATTGATGAGCATCAAACAGATTCCAAATATTAACCGCTATAGTAGCAAACAAGAGAACCAAGCCTATTCCTGTATCACCCGTAGGGCTAAAGATTAACCACCCTCCAATGCCAATTAATAAAATGTAAGAAATTATCAAGACAATTCCTCGTCTTACATTTCCGGAATATATCTGTCCAATTCCCGGAAAAAAAATTGATAAATTTACGGCAAACCAAGGCTCTTTACCGCGCACTGAAATATTCATAATTACCTGTGTTTATATTAGCATTTCGCCTTTTTGCGATCGCTCTGACATGATATCATTCTTGATGAAAAGAATGCGAGATTTAACTGTACAGCAGTCGCTTTCAATTCTGGTTCTAGGGAAATTGGGATTGCGTTTGGCTGTCCAGTGAGAGAAAATGGCCCAGCACCGGGTTTTTTAACCCGACCTGTAACTAAATGTAAATCGATTAGCGATCGCACCTTGGCCGTACCTTCAGAGGACTGATTCATCCCCATCGACCACAAATAAAGCACTCGCTGGGATTCTCCTCAGCATCGCGCCGCTGTTTCCACGTCCTCAACGTCGATGCCACAGCTACCCATAATTAATTTTCCCCCTCCCCACTCTCCCACTCCCTTCTCAATCGTTAATTAAGGTTGATTGACCGGACATGATATGGTTCATGGGTTGGGCTTTTTAATAAAATTTTGGAGGAAGTTTTCTTGAATTTCCTAACTTGTCAGGCTAATAGCAGTTACGATCGTCCACGCATCCACCAACAGCAACAGCAGCGTACATAAAAGTAAAATAAGATACATCCAAGGCTGCGACAAAGGGCGAACATCTCTAGTATCAATACCTGTTTTTGCTTCCACCAAACCGACTAATTTACCAAATCCAGCCACTCGCATTGGCAACAAATAACCTTCACCCGAATGACTCAAAAAATAGTAGACTAAACCTCCTTGACCGGTCGATCGAGGTTTGAGAGCTTTTACCTCAGTCCAAGGTAGCGACCAACCCTTGCGAAAAAAACGCGGAAACCACTTGGGATATGTGACTTCAATCCCTTCCTCGCTCAAAATTACCCTTTCACTGAGCACGCCGTACAGGCCCACAGCCCCGACAACAATTGCCGCCCAGAGTGCGGCGGGGGGAACGGGTGCTTGCGTTACTTCCGACAAAAACGGCAACGGAATTGTCAGGGCCGTGTACAAGCTCAACAGCGTGATTCTAATCAGGGGAGAAAGCCGGAATATCGCCGGCTCAAATACTGGGGCAGAAGATGGGGAAGAGGCGATCGGTTGTACTGACATGGCTGAAATTCGAGAAGCTGTTTAATGATATTTTTGCACAGTTGTCAGACCCGCCAACAAAACTCAGGGAAATACGAAAAACCGGATAATATTTGCAGTCGCGAGTTTCGATCTAAAATTCATTTCAGAAACTTTGATTCTTAAGTGTTGAGTTTTTAGCACTTTGCTGAAGTTGGAATTTTGAGCGCGGAGTTATCAATTCACTGACAATTTATAACTCAAAACTCACAACTCCGATTAATCAACGGCAGTTAGTGCCGGTACAGTCAAAGGTTCTGAGATTTCTCGGGATTTGGGGCGGCCGGCCATTGCTGTTCGATCGCCCTGAACTGCCTCTCGGGATCTGCTAGGATTGACGTTTGAATAGGGGCCTTCGTTAATCTGCAAGCGATCGCAAGGAATTTTATCCGACAAAATTGCACTGGCCATCATCCCGGTGTGAATTTCCAATGCTGCGGCCCGTATCGCTTCAAAAACTAAGCGCTGTCCGGGAAACACTACTCGTTCAAAGTACCAGTTAGGAATGTTGGCGATACGAGCAATCTGAATTTGACTGGTGGCGTTGACGTAGCAGCACAGAATCTTGCTGTCGGTGTCTGAGGGTAAGGGGTCAAGAATTTGAGCCATAACTGCTGAGGGAGCCTTGCCTAAAAGTTTTAGTTATATTCTCAGGCTAACACTAGGCGATCCCAGCCAACTGTAAAGCCGACTACCAACTCCCTAATACATGAGAGACCGATCGAACTTTAATTTATAATTTACTTGTATAAATATTGTTTTTTTGACCCCCAGGTTGGATATTCGGTCAATATACGCTGTATTTGCTTAAAAATTAGCTTTTTTCTGCTGCTGTCGCCGATCGACACCAACACGCTGGGCCTTGAGCCAGTTATAAAAATTTAAAAATATTTAATGTTAAATTGCGAAAATTAGAGATATTGTAAAGTTATATTAAAAGAATATTAACATAGTAGAAAAAGTTCCAGTTTAGGATATGGCAATTATGGAAAGCCGAGAAAACCGAGTCCTGTACGTTCGCCTCCCTTGCAATCCGATTTTTCCGATCGGAGTTGTGTATCTTTCGGATCACGTACACAAGCTGTTTCCCGATGTCGAACAGCGCATTTTCGATTTAGGTGCGGTGCCCCCCCTGGATTTCGCTAAAGCTTTGGATGCCAGCATAGACGAGTTTAAGCCGACGCTGCTAGTTTTCTCGTGGCGGGACATTCAAATTTACGCGCCCGTGGGCGGCAGGGGCGGCAATCCGCTGCAAAATGCCTTCGAGTTTTACTACGCCCAAAATCTGCTGATCAAGTTCCGGGGAGCACTCGGAGGACTGCGTTTGGCCGTGTCTTACTATACCGAACTCTGGCGCAATTTGGGACTGGTTAGGCGGGGATTGAAGCGGGCCCGGAAATACCGCCCTGAAGCTCGTGCAGTGGTCGGTGGCGGTGCTGTGAGCGTGTTTTACGAGCAGTTGGGACGCAGCTTGCCGGCGGGAACTGTGGTTTCGGTGGGGGAAGGCGAAGCTTTGCTGGAGAAGTTGATTAAGGGCGAAGATTTGGCCGAGGAAAGGTGTTATGTGGTGGGAGAAACCGTGCCGCGCGCGAAGCTAATTCACGAAAAGCCAGCCAACATTGAGAAAACTGCCTGCGACTATAACTACATCGAAACGATTTGGCCGGAATTTTCCTATTATCTACAGGATATGGACTTCTACGTCGGAGTCCAAACCAAGCGCGGCTGTCCTCATAATTGCTGTTACTGCATTTATACGGTGATTGAAGGCAAGCAAGTGCGGATCAATCCGGCGGATGAGGTGGTGGCGGAGATTCGGCAATTGTACGATCGAGGTATCCGCAATTTCTGGTTTACCGACGCTCAATTTATCCCAGCACGCAAATTCATCGACGATGCAGTTGAATTATTGCAAAAAATCATCGCCGCCGGCATGGACGACATCCACTGGGCTGCTTACATCCGTGCGGATAATCTCACACCAGAGTTGTGCGATTTGATGGTAAAAACGGGGATGAATTACTTTGAAATCGGCATCACCAGCGGTTCCCAGGAACTGGTTCGCAAAATGCGGATGGGCTACAACTTGCGAGTAGTTTTGGAAAATTGTCGCGATTTAAAAGCAGCAGGTTACAACGATCTGGTTTCCGTAAATTACTCATTTAACGTCATTGACGAAACCTTTGAAACCATCCGGCAAACTATTGCTTATCACCGAGAATTAGAGCGAATTTTCGGAGCCGATAAAGTAGAACCAGCTATTTTCTTTATCGGCTTGCAGCCGCACACAATTTTGGAAGAATACGCCTTTAAAAAGGATATTCTGCAACCTGGGTACGATCCCATGAGTTTGATGCCTTGGACAGCGCGCAAATTGCTGTGGAATCCCGAGCCTTTGGGTTCCTTTTTCGGACAAATTTGTTTAGAAGCTTGGCAGCGTAATTCCAATGATTTCGGCCGCGAAGTGATGGCAATTTTGGAGGAAAAACTCGGCTGTGCGGATTTGGAAGAGGCATTAACCGCGCCTGTGGAAATCAAAGACAAACAGTTGGCAGCAGTTAATTAATTACCAAGTTCGCAGTCAGGACGACGGTTATTTAAAAAATGGGAAATGGAGAAAAAATGTATCTTCTGTTTCCCTTTTTTTTATTCACTAAATAGCTAAGCGCAAATCAACATTAGCGTGTAACTGAGTCAATCGATTTTAGATTTTAGATTTTAGATTAAAGAATTGAAGCATTGACCCCACGGATAAATTCGGGGGCTTGTTTATCAGATACAGGTTTTTTATTTCTGGACGGATGAATCCGGGGGCTTGTATCCTAGATGCTTTCGGTCAGTTCGCGATCGCATGGGAGGCGAGAAACCGGGTTTCTAGGAAAATCAAAGGTTTAGTAACGAGAAATATATCAAGAAACCCGGTTTCTCAGATCGGCGCGAACAAGTCATAAAATCTTAAAAAAGTCCTCAATGCAAGAGATTGCTTTCCTTCGATCGCATTGACATACTTGTGTATTTTCACTGGTGTAAGGTGCACAGTTCGCACCTTACTTAAACCGACGGTGTACCGTGTTCCTGCATCTTTCACCTCTGATATTAAATATTATTAATATCCAGCAAAGATCGCTTAAGATGTAATTATATAGTTAAAACCAGGAGTGACAAGATGTTTTATAAAGATAGAGTTAAGGGCATTAAAGGAGTAGGTCTAGTTATGGCTGGCATTAGTGCGATTCCCTTCGGGATAGCTTCGCTTCACGGCTTTTTGACCGCTTCAGCACAAGCAACTGCATTAAATGAACCGATTGGGAAAGTTCGGGCGATCGCACCGAAGACTTTGGGCAATGATCGACCGCTGCAAATTGCTCAAGTTGAGGGATGTCCGAGGGACGAAATGGTGCAATCTTTCGCAACGCCCAACTTTTCTATATACATTTGCAAAACCCAGGAAGGCGATATTTTTTACCGAGGCTTCAGCAAAATAAATGGCAGCCAAATCAATGTCATGCAAGTAACTACAGGTGACGACGGAACTTATGAAGCGACTAACGGCAATATTATCTATTCGATTAACCCCCAACGGCTGCAAGTCCGGCAGAATGGTAAGGTAATTTTGACCGAAGGTGTTATCAAGTAGCACTAATTGTGATTCAACGATCGATCCTCTAAATTTAGGGTGTATTTTATTTCAGTGAAAAATTCAACACCAGCAAAAATATATTGATTCCTTAATAATCAAAAAGAATCAGTGGTAACGGTTATAAAATTGACTAACTTTTATTCAAATACCTCTCAATCAGGACGATCGCCACAATATCGTCCACCGGTCTCGGCGGCGTCCGCATTCCCTTTGGAATCAAGCGGTCGAGTCCCGTCGGAGGGTACATTTGCCAGTAGCGTTCCTTGGCTTCCAAACTGCTGTACCTCTCGTCCACCCGAACAATTTTGAGCGCAGGCGACAAACTCTGCGTCAATTTTTGTTTCCAACTCTTAGAAGTCGTTTGATCTCCGAGCACCAACAACTCAATTGAAAACTGTTCGCACAGAGATTGAATAGTCGAAATTGCACTCTCGGAGGGTACAACTTCATGGTAGGAAACATTGTTATCTGTACTCATGACGGCGATACCGCACTTGTCTTTACCTGGATCGAAACCTAAAATCATATTTATGAGTCCTGTTTTAATAAGTTTGTAGTTGCGATCGAGCGCCAGCCAACTCAATCGCCAACCTATATCTAATTTGATACTTGCATTCTTGACTGTCGCAAGATCTTTGCGGGCGATCGTACTTATTTGGCTTGATTTTTTTGTGGGATTGACATATTATATCATCATGGGCATCCATATTTAACTGGGAGTTGTAATAATGGAAGTCGAATTTGGTCATGTTCAGGAATACAATACAGAAAGAGGTTTCGGCTTTGTAAGCCGCACATTTAGGAATGCTAATCAACGACATAAAAAAAATGTTTGGTTTCACATCAAAAAAATCAAGTGTGATTACCCAAATTTGGCAAAAGAATTAGATGCTGGCTCCTTTGCAAATATTAACTTTTGGTACGAAGTTGATAATAGCGATCGCGAAAAAGTCGGTAAAGTCTGGCTAGATCCAAAAGATATTCCTCAGCAGCAACGAGATAGTTTATTTTCTCATATTGAACAACTATGGTGCAATCCTATTAATGCTCTTCCTGAATGGCTAGATTCCATCACAATTGCTGTGGTTGGAGAAGTTCGCAAAGATGAGTTGAAGAAACTTTATGATGAACAAATCCGTAAGCGAAATGAAGTAAAAGAGCAAGAAAAAATACAGAGACAATCTCGACATGAACAGGCACTGCGAAGTAACAATCCAACTCAATTATCCAAAGCTCCAGCACAAGTACATCTGTATGATGAAAAGAATCTTCAAATTCCATCAGCTAGAGAGCGTTTTCGTACCGAGAGAGGAGTGGCTGAGGCAATTTTTGATAACGAACTGCATGGCTTACCCCCTGAATTGATGGCAATTGTTCGACCATGCCCAAGGGAAAGTAGGATAAACTGGCGTTCTTTTGAGCCAGGTGGCAGTGACGTAGTAGTCGCTTATAGTCTCGGTCATGCTATTTTGTATGACTGGATTAAGTATGTTGATCGGTACATTAACGCAATCCAGCGAGACAACCCCGGTTTTCATCGACACATTGAGTCAATATATGGGCGTTTTTGTGAAGATAAGAGCGAGCGCAGGTTTGGTGTGTTTTCGCCAATATGGTATCGTGACAGGGACGGAGAATTTAATGATGCCATAGAAGCTTGCTTGGAAAGATATCAAACACAGATTGTGAAGGGTCATAAAACATTGCATGAAGAAGCGAAGAACTATTGGAAAACTACTTATGGTCTTTCCGATCAAGAAGTTGAAAATTTGCCGACGCTTTACAATCAGCACAAGCAGTATATGGAGGAAAATAGAAAGGATGCCATGAAAGCTCGCTGGGAAAGATATCAAAGAAAGAGGGATATGCGCAAAACATTGCATGAAAAAGTAAGCCAAGAATCATGGGACGACTTATGATCTTTCCGATCAAGCGACAAGTTGTACGATCGACAAACTCAAAAATATACTGTTACAATAATTATTACAAATGCTATGAATTGAGCAAAATTTTGTTCTGTGATGTCAATATCTCAGGGTTCGATTCTTAGTTTCTTTCTTTGCCTTCTTAGCGGTGCGGTGCGGTGCTGTGAGATTGTTGGTGGTGCTTCCAGATTTTTGGTGGCGACGCACCCTACGATTGCTATATATATGGCGGCACGGATTCCCATGATTTAATGATATGTCAAGGGCGCGAAAAAGTCAAGCAAAACTGTAATTAGATCGCCCAAAATCTTGGCTAAAATTCGATATGTCGATCGCACTTATTATTTAACTTTCACATCTCCGCCGCCCGGTGTTTGTTGTCCGGTGCGGAAAACAACGGCTCCGTTTTCAAGAGCAACTAAATCTATTTTAAGCGGGCCGGCGATGTAAGTGACATCTGCGGCGATCGCCTGAACATCCACCGGTTTCTCGTACTGCTGCAATCGCTCGATAAAATCCGCTAAAGTTTCAACCCGATTGTCGGCCACTTGGACTCTACCGCCGACAACGCCGATCAGGCGAGCGCGAAATTGACAAGCTTCTATCAATTGCAGCAACTGCTGCCGCACCTGTTCGTCGGTCAAAGTCACCGGATCGACAGCAACCCCTGCAATCACATCTCCAGCGCGGAACACAACTCGATTGATTTCTGCTTCTGCAAATACCTTAATTACCTTTTCTTCCCGCAGGTAATTAGCGCCGGCGACAATTCGCACCACGTAATCTTGACCGTCTTTAATCTGACTAATTAGTTGATCGATTTCTGCTTTAGTAATTTGAATAACCTGGTCTCTAACCTTCCTATTTTCCGGTTGCATGAGTCCGACGGTGGTTTTATTTGCTTCTTGCAAAAGTCGATCGATCGCGCCACTTGCCATACCGGGTTCGATAATGCGAACCACGCCAGCAGCTAAAATTTGACCGCGCCTGATGGCAACTGTACCCTCGCGGATTGCCTGAAAGTCGCGTTCCAAAACTTGCACTTGCTGCTGCAATAAAGTTTGTTGCTTTTCGAGTTGAGCTTGTTGCTGTGCCAAGGTTTCTAAGAGTGCTTCCCTCTCGGCAATTACTTTGTCGCGCTCGACAATAGTTCGATCGCGCTCGGCCAGATTTTGCACCCGCTGGGCAATTTCCTTGTCCCGCTGGGCAATTAGTTCGTTGCGATCGACAATTTCTGTGTCTCGCTTGGCAATTTCTGTGTCTCGCTTGGCAATTTCTGCGTCTCGCTGGGCAATTTCCTTGTCGCGCTGGGCTATTTGAGTTTTTACCTGCTCTCGCTGCTCGATTAACTGTTGGCGTTCCTCTTGCAGTTGGGCGATTTCCGATCCTAAAGTCGTTTTTTGAGCAGAAACAGTTTTCAATTGGTTCTCAGTGCGATCGAGCTGAGCTTTTGTAGTCGATCGGGCCGTTTCAACCAGTTTCAATTGTTCTTCGGTGCGGGATTTAGCCTCTTGCACACTGCTGAGCTGTTCTTCTGTCTGAGATTTAGCCGCTTCTACCTGACTTAACTGCTGTTCAGTTTTAGACTTGGCTGCTTGCACGCTGTTGAGCTGATCCCGCAGCGAGTTTAATTTTGTTTGCGTCCGAGCTTGCTCGGCATTAGCGGCTTGGAGGGATTGATTAATTTGCTCTAAATTGGCTCTAGCTTGCGCTTGAGCGGCTCTGGCTTGAGTTAATTCAGTTTCAACTCGATTTTTTTCTTGAGTGGTTTGGTTGAGTTCTTTGCGGGCGTTGTTGAGCCTTTTTTGAATCTCGTCTATTCTAAAAACTCCTGTTCGCAGCGGTTTGCTAGTCGCAAACAAAATGCCCAGAGTCAGTGCCGACAGGATGCTGCCGGCCATCACTGTCACAACAACAGCAGTATCGCGGGGGCGAAGTTTGAACAAGCTCAACCTTGCCTTGCCGACTTTCGTCCCAAGGCGATCGCTGACAGTGGCGATCACACCCCCCAACACTAAAATTACAAATACCAGGATGTATCCAGCAGTCATTCCGATTTTAGATTTTGGATTTTGGATTTTGGATTGAATCTAAAATCCAAAATCCAAAATCCGATACTTTCTCGGCATCAAGTGAATTGCTGGCTTAGGGCAACCGGGTTGTGGACTGTGATCTTTTTCTTGTGGATCGAGATCATTGTTTCTTGCCTGAGATCCCCGAGTAAACGAGTCACAGTTACCCGTGTCGAGCCGATCGCTTCGGCGATCGCCTGGTGGGACAGCTTCAAATCTATCGTAATCCCCTCTGTACCGGGCACGCCAAAATCCCGGCACAGAATCAGCAAAAAGCTGACGAGTCTCGAACCCATATCTCGGTGGGCCAGCGTTTCGATCATCATCTCGGTTTGCAAAATCCGAGACGACAGTCCCCGCAGCATCACCATCGACAGTTCCGGGTCTTCCTTGAGCGCTTTCTCTACTTGTTCGATCGGCAGCGAGATCAACTCTACCGGCGTAAAGGCTACCGCGTGGTAAAACCTGTCCGATCGGTGTCCCGTAATCAGAGACAGCACCCCAAATACGCTATTTTCGCGCAGGAGGGCGACTGTAATTTCTTCCCCTGCTTCGTAAACCCTGGAGAGCTTCACAGCACCTCTAATGAGAACGTAGACGCGCTCAGCCGGGTCTCCAGGGAAAAAAATTGTCTTGCCCCGTTCAAAGGTTTCCACAATGGGTGGAAACGCCCCGCCGCTGATTTGGCGGAACACGGCTGCTAGCGGTCTATCATGCGTCACGACTAGATCCTTTGTACTAATCAATACTTTATAACTTGCCGATTAAGCTTATTGAGTAAATATACTTCCCAACCTCCAATATATAGGGATTCTGTTACTTCCATCTAATGTTAAGGTAAACACACGCTGTATGATTAAATCTAGCCCTTCTCTTAACTTTTTCAATTCCGCCTCCATGTAGCTCCACAGCAAAATTAATATCAATTGTGTCTCAATTGTGTCTCACTTGTGTCTCAATTGTGTCTGAATCAGTTAAATCTGAATCAGTTGTGTCTAAACTGGCGGGGTTGTCGCAGAGAGCCAATGAGAACGGTGCAAGTTGCTTCTAGAAGAAATACAGATGATAGATTTGACCGGAAAAAATGCTCTTGTTACGGGCATTGCCAACAATCGCTCGATCGCCTGGGGCATTGCTCAGCAGCTCCACAAAGCTGGGGCCAATCTCGGCATAACTTATTTGAAGGACGAGAAAGGCAAGCACGAGCGCAAAGTCGCTGAACTGGTGGAACCGCTCAATCCCAGTCTGTATTTGCCCTGCAATGTCCAAGACGAGAGCGAAATTGAGTCTACTTTTCAAACGATCGCCGACAAGTGGGGCAAGTTAGATGTCCTGATCCACTGTCTGGCTTTTGCCGGCAAGGACGAACTTTCGGGAGATTTCACCAACACCTCGCGCCAAGGTTTCTCCAATGCTTTAGATATTAGCGCTTACTCGCTGGTGCGGCTTTGTGCTGCTGCTAAACCCCTGATGGCCGAGGGCGGCAGTATTGTGACGCTGACTTATTTGGGTGGCGTCCGGGTAGTTCCTAATTATAATGTGATGGGAATTGCTAAGGCGGCTTTGGAAATGAATGTTCGCTATCTAGCTGCTGAACTGGGCCCGTTAAATATTCGGGTAAATGCGATTTCTTCAGGCCCAATTCGGACTCTTGCTTCGTCAGCAGTTGGGGGTATTCTGGACATGATCCACCACGTTGAGGAAGTGGCGCCGCTGCGGCGGACGGTGACTCAGCAGGAAGTGGGAAATGCTGCGGCTTTTCTGTGCAGCAATCTCGCTAGCGGGATTACGGGTCAAGTTTTGTATGTCGATGCCGGTTACGAAATCATGGGAATGTAACGGTAGTCGAGAGTTTTGAGTGATGTAGGGGCGGGTTTAGACAATAAACTTTTACTTTAACAAGTAAGTTTTATTCAACAACCGCCCCTTTCGATAGTTTTGAGTTTGGCATAATTCTCTTAACTAAACACTTGAGAATCAGCGCCGATCGAGCTCTAATCTTCAATTACTAATTATCAATAACTAATGAATGACCAATTGCGAATTATGGAGATAATCGATCGCCCTTCTGTGCCTCCTGCAAGTTCAGTTCAACCAGCTAGGGCCGCCTTGGTGAAACGCACGACACTGGAAACGGATGTCACTGCTAGCCTCAATCTCGACGGTGTGGGAACTTGCAAGGCATCTACGGGGATTCCGTTTTTAGACCATATGTTGCACCAGATTGCTTCTCACGGATTGATCGATTTGGACGTGCAGGCGATCGGGGATTTGGAGATTGACGACCACCACACGAACGAGGATGTGGGAATTACCTTAGGCCAAGCGCTAGCAAAAGCTGTCGGGGATCGATCGGGCATTTCTCGCTTCGGACATTTCATCGCACCTTTGGATGAAGCTTTAATTGAAGTAGTGCTAGACTTTTCGGGACGGCCTCACTTAAGTTACAGCTTGGAAATTCCCAACCAGCGGATCGGCACTTACGATACCGAATTAGTGAGAGAGTTTTTTTCAGCGGTGGTGAACCACACTCAGATGACACTGCACATTCGACAGTTGCAGGGGGGAAATTCTCATCACATTGTGGAAGCGGCGTTCAAAGCATTTGCGCGAGCTCTGCGGATGGCGGTAGAAATCGATCCGCGGCGCGCCAGTCGGATTCCGAGTTCTAAAGGGGTTTTGTAGTATGAGGTTTGTAGTAGCGTTTGGGCGCTACTACAAACCTGTCACTCAAAATACGGATATCACTCTTGGATTTTTGAGCATTACTCAGTTAATATCTTTCGCATTGATGAGGTAAAGCTACAAATATTTCTGAAAGTAACGGCTCCTTTAACACCTATAAAAGGCTTCACAATGCTATGTCTAGAATTAGCTAAAGGTAGCATAAAATTCACAATAGCATACTTTTCACTGTCTGAGGTAATATCTGTTTCTAAAGTATGCAATTGAAAAATGCTACTATTAAAAATTGGAAAAGGGCTTTCTAAAGCGGCCAACTCTTGGTCAGAAAGCTCAATGTATTGTTCACAGGTTTTGATAAGATCGCATAAATCTTCAACCTCAATTGGTTTGGGCACAGAACTAATGGAAAATGCAACAAGCTCAGTGGTGCCAATGTTTAAGACGATAAATAGATTAACAACATTTTTAGAAGACATAAGTTTTCTTATATAAAAAGTAATCAGGTATCCGTCAGCCTCAAGGCAACATTTATTCGCCTCCTTTAATTTCGGTAGATTTGAAGGAGAGGGCATATATGAAGCTCTTCTGGCTTCCTTAAGACCTTCCATCTCTTTTGTCACCTTACACACGCAGTGTAAAAGTTCTTTTGTTTCTTCTTGAGACTTTCCTAATTTTATTTGAAAATCATTGATGACTATCCCATGACAAGCTTCATTAAGTAAATTCTGCAATAGACACATTTCCTGAAACAAAAAGCTAATTGTCATCAAGCTTTCACCGGACTGTTTAATCTCTTGAAGAATAGATTCAAAAAAACCTCTAGCCTGTCTGGGAGATACAGCCACTCTTGTTGTAAAACTATTTGGTATTACCTGTTGCACTTCCTGAACAAGTTTCAGGAAAAATTCTACTTCTTCGACCGACAACTGAATCGCAACGTTGTTATATGCTATTGTAGCAACCTTCATCATAATTTTTTCTATATTGAATTGACTAGACTTGTTGGAAAAGTGGAATAGGTTTGTAGTAAGGACTTTAGTGCTTAGTGATGAGTTGGCAAAGAAAGGACTTCAGTCCTTACTACAAACAAGTTAATCAAGACTTTTACTAACCAGTCGCATTCAATCTATCCAAAATGGGTTAAGAATCGGAAAGCATCCAGTACATGACTCGCACAAACGTAAGGGGAAGTATTGTAAAAAGCTTGCCAAGCCGTCGCTTTATCTTCGTCGTATTTATCTGCTCTTTCCAAGTGTTTACCCAGCCAATTCAGCCGCACCGCGTGACCGACTAATACATCTAAAACGATGTATTCTTCTACTTGCAATTCTGGATTGCGCTGGCCAATTGCCGCCAACTCCATCAGCGCCTCAATATTGACTTGTCGGTATTCTGGTGCCACAATTTTATTCAGCAAATGCTCGATTTGTAGCGCGAAATTCTTTTCACCAGGCGTCATTTCCGATAATATAATATGGCTATCTAACCGATTGCGCCGCTCTAATTTATCGCCAATAATCAAGCCTTTGCAGTGCCGCAGCAGTCCCCAAACACTCGGATAAAAATCTTTCGGTACGCGATTGACTGCGCCTTCCATTTGCCGCTTCCGCCGCCATCCTCCCGCAGGCATTTGCGGTTCTTCGGAAACTGGCGCTACTACCCATTCAATATCTTTTTCCGGCTGTTTGACGCGCAGGGATTCTTGCTGTTTGAGGATTTGATTCATTTCCTCGTATTCTGTCAACACTTGGCGCAGGCGATTTTTGATTTCAAAAGGGCTTAGCTGCATTAAATGTTCGTAAGCTTCATTCTGCGTCACTCCTAATTCGCGGGCTAATTCGCTTGTTAAAAGCAGAATAAAGTAGCTAACTCTCAGTGTCAGCAGACCTTTAAATAAGTTCGGTTCTGCTTTAATTAGGACGCTGAGGTAAATTAGAATTTCTTGGGTGAGAACTCGATCGCGAATGTCTTCTCCGCAGAATCCGCGAATTTTTTCCATTACTTCGGTATAAGAACCCGGCCGCGAAATTATCGAATCTTCGCTGTAGGCTTTCCCCACAGCAATCTGTTTTTGCCGCACCAAAATGTCTGTCACCGCATCGGACAAGCTGATATCAACCTTGTCCAGCAAACCTGCGGCATGGCGAATGACAGCCCATTGGATTTTCGATTGCGAACTTTCTCCAGCTTTTGTATAAACTTCGTTAAGTAAATCCACAACTTGTACTATTTCTGCCGCACCTCCAAATCCGGTATCAAAATTTAATCCTTTGAGGCGAACTAACGTGTGCAGCAACTCAATTTGTTCGTACAAATTTTCTGAGTCCTGCAGGCTAGTTAGCAAGAATTGAGTATTAGTTTCGCACTCTAATTTAAATTCTTGCGTGTGACCCAAAGGCCAAGTTTTTTCAGGATTGTAAGTTAGATAGCTGCGCGTTTCTACTGCACCTGTCACTGGAGATTCGGTAAATTCAAAATCGTGCATGAAATCAATTCTTTCGGTGCCAGCAGTCAGCATTAACTGCTTAAGATTTCCGAGTTTAACTGGCGTGTTGTTACAGTCTCCATCCCGGAATTCCTTCATTAATTCTAACAACGCTTCCCGACCGGTTTCCAGCATCGTGTGAGTCAGCATCAGCGTTACTGTAGGGCGTCCCAACTGATACCAGTGGCGGTGAATGTGAGCTATTTCGCTTTTGATTTTAGATACTAGAAAATGGTAGTCTAGAGTTAGGTAAAATTCTTGTCTGTCCAAAAATGAGGGGAGAAAAACGATCGCCTCTTCGCGAATTTTAAACACCCGAGAAGTTGTTAAACTCCGCAGACGGCGCACGGGGCGCCCGGTTAAACCTAATGGGTCGTTGCGTCCAATTTGCGTGTAAATAGCTGATAATTCTTTAGTCTGGCGGACTTGAATTGGTTCTACCTGTTTTGGGGTTTGCGCGGCAATGCCGTTAGCGGCTAATTCTGCTTGTAAATCTTCGTCTTCAGCTAACAGTGCAATTTGCACTAAAGGTTCTCTGTGTTGCCCCACTGACAGGTGCCTTCCCAGCGGGTCGATATCGCCAACTGCGATTAATCCTTCGTTCAGCAATTGACCGAGAAAATACAAACTTTGCGCCCAAACTAGGGGAATATTTTCATTGGGCAAGCGCTGCTGGCTGCTGGGATTTAACTTTTCTGCTTCTATATTTTCGGCGGGCAGGTAGTACAATTCTGGTAGCAGTGGCAAACCAGAGCGATCGACTGCTAGAGATTCCAAACGCTGCTGGTACTCCTGCACTTGGGCTTGATTTCCCTGAAATATGCCGTCCAAAAATAAATAAGTGAAAAATAGCGGCCACTCGCATTCAATGTGCTCGAACTGCCTTAATTCTGTGGGTTCGTAGTGCAGGCGATCGGCATCTTCCAAAACTGTTTGGTGTCCGTCCCGCAGAAACCGCTTGCAGCCGTATTTTCCTTGCAACTTGTCAATAATTTTATTCCGAGTCCGTTCTATTAATTCTCGGTCTTCAACAGCAAAAGCCGGAAAACTAATCACGCTCAATAAAGCAGCATCTACTTCTTTTGAACTAGATTCGCGAGGCAAAAGCGATTCCAAAGTTATGCGACTTCTGGCAATTTCGTCTGGCAAAACGTGAATAACAGATGCTTGAGAGCCTTTAATCCCGAACAAATCCAACCCATTTATTGCTTCCAGCGCTGCTTTTGCCATGCCAACTGAACTGGCGTTCAATTCTGCATTGCCGCGATTGATTTTATGGCCTCTTTCCCAAATTCCGTAATCTGGCGTGCGGTAGGCTCTACCGATGTAGTAAACTAAATTTTGCACGAAATTGACTTCATCAATTGTAAAAATTACGTGCAGCCCGGAAGCCGTCATTTGAGCAAGAATTAATAAGAATATAGATGTAGCGTCTAACTGTAAATGTCCCCACTTGTCATCACCAACAACAATACTTCCAGTTTGAGTATTATATTTAGCGTGCAGGGCATCTAGCGGCGATTGAGTATTTTTAAAATATTCTACTTTGCTCGATTGCTGCATCATCGCAAACAGCAAGCCGCGCATCAGTTTGACTGTGCCGTGTTCTAGTTCAAATGTTCTGCCGCGATCGTCATCAATTTTGCGGTAAGCTAAACCCAAACCCCAAACTGCAAGAATGCTGTACACGTTGTCGCGCACCCAAGCATCGGTGTAGTCGCCGTGGGCGTTAACGGCGGTACTCGCCGGCAGCAAACCCGTAATTGGGTTCTGACGCTTGAGAATGACGGTTTTGATTTGTTGGTAGTAATAATCTAACCTCGTTTGTCGCTGAGTTGTTGCGATCGCCATTTCGTTTTCCTTGTTTTTCCTGATGCGAGCCGAATTGCGGTGAATAGACTTTTAAATATATCAGAGTTCAGATTATTTCTCAAGTTTTGCAAACACAAAAAGGTGATTGCCATGTCTAGCCGCAACAACAATAACAACACCGTTCCTTTCGTAAAAATTGTCTACTCTACAGTGAAAATTAATGGTAAAATTGAGCTAGTACCGATGGAATGGTACGCTGACGGCTCTGTCAAAAAAATTGAACACTAAT
Organism: Microcoleus sp. K4-B3; assembly: GCF_036704615.1. Taxonomy (NCBI): domain Bacteria; kingdom Bacillati; phylum Cyanobacteriota; class Cyanophyceae; order Oscillatoriales; family Microcoleaceae; genus Microcoleus; species Microcoleus sp. K4-B3. The sequence goes on along the minus strand of NZ_JAUBSF010000074.1, from coordinate 19,013 downwards.
GCTCGATCGCACTTGGCAGCCTAACTCTAATGGACTTGCGCGCCGCGTACAAAAAACCCGGTTTCTGGGCCACGGAATGATGACTTAACAGAATCTTTGTGGCACAAACCGGGTTTTTTGCGTCCAAAAGTAGTCTAGCATCGATCGCCAATCTAAGCTAATTTAAATAACTAGGTGTGTAGGAATCTCAAAGAAAACAATATGGATCGATCGCAGCCGCAATTTTCAGTGCTGGGACTACCAGTTCACATATTAGATGATTATGCAGGTTGGCTGATGGAGCGCCTGCATCAAGGGTTGGGAAGTCATGTGGTGACTTTGAATGCTGAAATGGCCATGCAAGCCGAGCAAAATCAGGCTTTAGCAGATGTAATCCGCAAAGCGGAACTGGTGATTCCCGACGGTTCGGGAGTAGTGTTGTACTTGCGGCTGCGCGGCAAACCGGCGCAGCGCTATCCAGGGATTGAATTAGCAGAATCGCTGCTGCAAGAAGCCGGAAAATTGCCTGATTCAGAACCACTCTTTTTCTTTGGAGGTTCCCCCGGAGTGGCGGCTGCGGCGGCAGAAACTTGGCAGCAAAAGGTTAACGGATTGTCAATTGCTTCTCAACACGGTTATCTTTCCGCAGATGAAGAGAAAGACTTCCGTGAAAGCCTCAAAAAAATGCAGCCTAAACTGATTTTTGTAGGCTTGGGAGTGCCGCGCCAAGAATTTTGGATTGCCGAACACCGACACCTTTGTCCTGATTCGATTTGGGTGGGAGTTGGCGGCAGTTTCGATATTTGGGCAGGAACAAAAACCCGCGCGCCGGCTTGGTTTTGCGACAATCATTTAGAATGGCTGTACCGGCTTTATCAAGAACCTTGGCGGTGGCGCAGGATGTTAGCTTTGCCCCAATTTGCATTGAAAGCTTTGGGGGATTTTCGAGCTTAAAAGCAGTCACAATAAAATAGGTTTGTAGTGAGGACTTTAGCCCTCATGACGAACCTATAGCAATCCTAAATGATTTTCTATGTATAGGTGTACTGATGAATTTTGGGGAAATCAAATTTATGTTCCTTGGTGAAAAACTCTCTCCAAAAATTTGATGATCTTAAAAGACTTACATAAATACCAATACTTTCGTAAAAAATTTTTAGATTGTAACCAAATATCTTCAACGGGATTTTGTTCGGGAGCATTGGGAGCAAATAAAATACAATTGATTGACCATTCTTCAGGTTCTTTGTCACGATTAACTGATGACAAATAATCTCTGAATTCTCCATATCTATGATAACTAGCTCCATCTCAAATCAAGATAATTCTCCGCAATGCATATTTATTTTGTAAGTATTTTATGAATTCAACTGTTGATTTTTCATCGCCCGATTCATAACCTTGAGCATGGAATTGTTTGGTTTGATAATTTAATGCACCAAAATAAGTTTGTCTATTTTTTTGATTGGTAATTGGGACTTCAATTCTTATGTCAGAGCGACCCCAAGCGTAGCCATTGATATCGCCATGAAGTAGATGACATTCATCTAAAAACAATACTATTATTTCCCCAGATTCTATACCCGCCTTGTTTTGGGATAAAATATTGTTAATTTCTTCCCTCTTTTTTTTGACCAGTTCCTCATCCGATTTGGGATTGATTTTCTGAGTTTTTTTCCAGGTAATCTTAGCCATAGATAAAAGTTCATAGTAGCTCTGTTTGGATTTATATATGACACCAAACTCTCGCTCTAAATAAGTAACTAGCTCATCGAAATCCCAATATTCTTTATTTTTAAGCCATTCGATTACTTCAGTTTTCTGTAGAGATGTTAAATATCCTTTTGACCCTTTATGTCCTAGTTTTATCCCTGTGACACCTTTGGTTTTAAATTGTTTTTTCCAATAACCCACAAAAAATTCACTTACACCTAATATTTCGCTAATTTCATTGTAGGACTTACCGACCATCGCCATCCTTACAGCTATTGCTCGTTTAAGTTCTCTGGCATCGATATCACTTTCAATGAAATATTCTAACGAAGCTTTTTCTTTTTCCAGGTCTTTTTGTTGTAGTTGTAATTTATTCATCTTTTTATTGTCACAATCAAGTATTGCATATAATTGTATCATAGTCTTGATAATGATTTAGGATTGCTATATTGCCATTAGACAATGTAAGGAGAATCGATCGCCTTAGCCCGATTAATCGCCACCAAAGTCTGGTAAATCAAAACCGAAATCTCAGCGCGGGTAATATCCCGCTGCGGCGAAAGCCAATCGCGGGAAGGATAATTAACCACAATCTTCAAAGCAGTTGCTGTGGCGATCGCACTTAAAGCATAATTAGGAATTTGAGAGCGATCGATGTAAACTTTCAAAGAATCAGGATTGCCGCCCTTCAGTTCCAAACCGTTAACCAAAGACACGATCGCCTCAGCCTTAGTCAAATTCTGATTCGGGCCGAACTTCAACCCCGGAAACCCCGCCAAAAAGCCCCCCCGATTTGCCCGTTCGATCGCACTTCTCGCCCAAAAACTAGCAGAAACATCAATAAAATTGGTAGCCGCCACCCTCGGAATCGGACTAAACGCACTCACCAACAGCGCCGCATATTGAGCGCGGTTTAAACTGTCATCAGGCCTAAAAGAACCGTCAGGAAAACCGCTAATTATATTCGCCGCAGCCAAAGCTTCAATAAACTTCTGTGCCCAATGTCCAGAAATATCGCTGAACACCGCACCCCCGATATTCGGATTGCCACCGCCCTTTCTCACCGCAGCTTGCACAGCTTTAAAAGCATTCACTTTCCCGTAACCAAACCAATCGCTGCGACCGTTGTTAAGATCGTAATTTCCCATGCGATTGCCTAACTGGGGATCGGGATCGGGATCGACAATTTTCTCAGCAGTTTGTTCGAGAATTCCCCGCACTTCCCGCGCCGTCAAACGGGGGTTAGCCGAAAGTATCAACCCTGCAACCCCAGCGACTACTGGAGTGGCGCTGGAAGTACCGCCAAATGTATTAGTATAGTCCCCCCAATCGTAGCCCCGATCGCCGACTCGATCGGCAGTAAACACCCCCAAACCGGGCAAATACTGCGTCACCTCCGGCGGCGTGCCGATAAATCCGGTTTCGGGCAACCAAGTTCCCGGCGGCGCGTTGTTGCTGGGGGCGCAAACCGAGATGCTGGTGCCCCAATTGCTGTAAGCTGCTTTTTTGTTGAGGGAAGTGGAAGCGCTGACGGCAATTACATCGGGGTGAACAGCAAATCCTGCCAGCCATCTAGTTTGACCGCCCAGGACGTTGTTGGGCCAGCCTTTCTCGTTAACAGTACCGTTGACTGGGCGGTTGGCATTGCCCGCAGCGAACAGAATAACGCAGCCTCTGCCGCCCCGCCCTTGGGTTGCTGCTTTGGTGATGACTGCACTCTGCCGCAGGGAAAGGGGATAGTAAACTGCTGAAGGCCCCCAACTGCAAGAAATGACGGCGGCCCCTTTTTCGATCGCCCAATTAAATATTTTTTCGACAGAATCGTCATCGAGAAAACCCGTGGTACGGATGGGCATCAGGGCGCAGCCGGGGGCGACGCCGACAATGCCTTTGCCGTTTTCTTCAGCAACGGCGACGCCGGCACAACTTGTGCCGTGGTTGTCTGAGTCTGCGACTGGCATCGGGGAAGTGTCGCCGTCTTTGAAATCGATGGGTGAGACGATTTTGCCTTGGCCTTGAAAATCTGGGTGGGTGATGTCAACTGAATCGTCGGCGATCGCAATTACGATCGATCGAACTCCGCGAGTCATGTCCCAAGCTGGTTCGGCATAAATTTGAGCACCGCCGACAAGTTGGTTGCCGCCTTTGTTATTGAGATACCACTGTTTGGGATAAAGCGAATCGCGGGGCGTGTAATGCTGCTGCGTCTCTACTAAAATATTGGGTTCAGCGATCAGAACTTCTGGATATCTTGTCAGGCGGTTGGCAATTTTAACCGGGTTTTCTGTTGCTTGTTTGGTGACTTCGCAGACGAAGGTGTTGGGAATTCCTTCTACTGGCCGGACTATTTTTAAAGCTGCTGCATTGGCGATCGCTTTTCGCGATTGTTCGTCTACTTGTTCCCCAAATTGAATAGTAATTTGGTCTGTCAGATAAAAGAATGTACTCGGATTTTTGGCGGGGCAATAGACGTGGCTGGCAAAAGCTACGGCATCGCTGGCGCGGGCTGTTTGCATTGCTGCTTCTAGGCGATCGGGCGCAACTAGATATTCTTCCAGATTGCTTTGGCCGACGCGACGGTTGAGTTTTGCCCCAGTTGTTGCAGCCCAATCGTTTGAGGCTGATGCTGTTGATGAGGGGCGGACTGTAAAGCGATCGTCCGCTTTTGACAACAGCAATTCATCGCCGCCGCGCTGCAAAATCACTGCCAGACTTTCATCGGGGACTCCAATTCCTTGATAAATTTGTAAGGTAGTCGCGGAAAGTTCGATCGGTTGTGTCATCAGAAATGCCTTTGTTTAATTTTAATCCAGTCTTACTATATTCTCAAGAACAGGCATCCTGCCTGTTCCACAAAAACTGAATTTTCTTGTGGGGTGGGCTTTGAGCAACACCCGTAAAAGGCTTATTAACAATGATTCAGCAAGTCCCCTCAAATAAACACGCTAGGATTAACATTGAAAAATTCTCCCAGCGCCTTAGCTTGGGCTTTGCTAATCGCCCGTTTACCATTAACCACCTCAGAGACTACTCCTTTGGAACCAATCACACCCACTAAATCGGCTTGTTTGAGTTCGCGAACTTCCATGAGATGCAATAGAACATCCCGGGGAGTCGCTTCTGGGATTGGGTAATACTTGGCTTCATATTCTTCGATCAACAGAGCCCAGAGGCTCAGTAAAGTTTCTTCTTCTAATGTTAATTCTTCCTGAGACATCAGAGATTCTACTTCTGCGAGGGCAATATCGTAATCTTCTTCGTTCAGGATGGGCTTAGGCTGCGATTTCGCCAGTAGTTGACCGTAAGCTGTTTTCTCAATTGTTATATTCATGGTTCATTCCATTGTTTAATTAGACATGGTTCTCAAGTAGAATCTGGGTGTTTGTTTCTAGATCTCCTGATTTTGACGATTGGTGTAAATGTTTTTGATTTGTTAAATTTATCCGGAAATTTGTATTTATTCCCCTATGCTTAGGGATAATTTAACTTATTTTTATTTTGACTTCATCTTCATTTTCCCAGTTGATTTTGCTATATTCGGCATGAGTTAAAAACTGCTTAAAATATATAATTTTGCTTTTGTATTTAACTTGTACAATTAATCGATACTGATTGCCTTTAATATTAAAAATGGTATATCCACAGACTTGATCGACCGATCGCGAATATCCGTTTCGCACATCTTCTAGAGATTGCCAATCGTTGTCTTGGATTAGCTGGTACCAGGATTCGATCGCACTCTGGGCATCCGGGTAGGGTTCGATCGCACTCAGAAGATTTTTCTTAGAAATCAGTCTCATAGATCGTTTCTCAACTACGATTCTATCTTCTCATTTTGAGAACGACCAGTCAAGTCTCTACTTAATTTTTCCTAAAGAACCTTTTGCCCGATCGAACCCTTTGACATTTCAAAAAATTTGGTTTACACTTAGCCGGTTGCGATCGCCAATGGTAAGATCGGCTCAAGCTAAATATTTTTTTAAAGCGCACAGGCGCAAAGTAATTTCATGGTATACTCTGGAACTGTTTGCTGGCTTCGCTCCACTGCCCGGATTACGATCGGGGCGATCGCAGCTTTTACCCTGTTGCAACCGCTCCAAGTCCAAGCACAACAACCTTCTGCGCCAGAGAACCAACCGCAAGTCGAACCCGCCGACGACCCCACAGACCCCAACAATCTCCGCCCTCTAACGCAAGACAGCAGCCTGCTGAGTGTCCAGGGAGGTCAGCGTTTGATGACAGAAGCCAGCAGTGCTATTTCCAATCAGAATTACGCACTCGCTACTCAAAAACTCCAAGAATCCCGCCAAATTTTCAATCAACTATCCAACTTCTACCAACAACTGGGGAGCAGTTTTGCCGGAATTGACATCCGCTTGGCCGAAAGCCACCGCACCAAAGCTGTAGAAACAGCCCAAATGCGCGACGAAGCTACCTATCGGCTGGCTTTGGTACACCGGGCGCAAAATAAGCCCGAACTGGCTGTGCCCCTGCTGATTCAGATTATTCGATCGCAGCAGCCAACTCGCGACTTGGGCAAGAAAGCTTACCAGCAGTTACTGGAATTGGGTTTTGTGGATTCGCCCTTTCCCCGACCTGCCAGCAGTCAACCGAGCTCATCGACAAAATAGTTCCCCTAAAATCTAAATTACAGCCGTTTATCAGAGAAACCTATGGTTACACCGTCTCAAGTAGCAGAAATGATTAAGGCAGGGTTGCCCGACGCTAAAATACAAGTTGACGATTTGACCGGCGGCGGCGACCACTACCAGGCGAGAGTAGTCTCTGCCGCCTTTGAAGGAAAAAGCCGAGTACAGCAGCACCAACTGGTTTACGGCGCTCTCAAACAGGCAATGGCTAGTGAAGCCATCCACGCTTTGGGCTTGGAAACCTTAACTCCGGCAGAATGGGAAGCGAAAAGTCAAGTTGCTTAATTGTTGAGTAGCAATTGGAGATCGCAAGTTTGTGCTGGTGTCAAGAGTTGCTTGAGAGACAACTGCTGCACTTACGCACAAAAACCAAAGAAACCCGGTTTTTTAACCGGAATCTATGGCTGTAACGAAAGATTTTCGTAAAAAACCAGGTTTCTGCGTCAGTCAACGTTTTAAAATTTTCAAACAATATTAGGAGCTACCATGACTACAGCAGCACATGAAAGAATTGACGAGTTGGTTAAGCAAAATAAAATCATGGTGTTTATGAAGGGCAATAAGTTAATGCCCCAGTGCGGTTTCTCTAATACTGTGGTGCAAATTCTCAATACTTTGGGAGTGCCTTACGAAACTGTTGATGTTTTGGCAGACCAGGAAATTCGTCAAGGCGTTAAAGAGTATTCCCAATGGCCGACAATTCCCCAAGTTTATATCAACGGGGAGTTTATTGGCGGCTCGGATATTATGATCGAGATGTATCAAAAAGGCCAATTGCAAGAAGTTGTAGAAGTCGCTTTGGCTTCTTAAATTAGACAGAAAAAACATATCCCCGACCTCTTAAAGAAGTCGGGGAAATAACAGCAATTGCGTTTTACGTTGAATTAGGTTGATTTACTTAATTATTCGTTATAGCAATACTAAATCATTTGTGAATTTCTTACTCGCTCCCTTTGGTAAGGGGAGGGCTGGGGTGGGGTAAAAAATTTACGACTCATTTAGGATTGCTATACCAGGCAGAGCCAGGGAACGCAATGCGGTCGCCTAGGCCTCGAATTTTTAGGCTCCGAAAGCGAGACAGAGCCTCTGGACATCGGTTCCCAGGCATAGCCAGGGAACCCGTTACAATTCCCAATTCCCAATTCCCAATTCCCAAATCATCAAGGGTTTATCAAACCGAATTTGCTATTTAATAGTAGTCTGCTTCAGTTTGGGTCTGTGGCATTGCAAAATTGGATGGGTCGTGAATGTAACGCGCTGCTTCTTCCTCTAGTCTGTGAATCAGATAGGGTTCCAGACCGTTGGAATGCCGCAGGGCTGCTAAATACCCGTCTAAGTAAAGCCGCAGGTCATCGAAGCGATAACCTCTATTCCACATTTCGACGAGGGCGTCGGTGAGTTTTTGGTAGTGCCGGATTGTTTGGGTGTCTTGTAGCATGGTGTGAGGTTGAAATCCTTTGTGGTTTGTATAATGACGGCGGGATTTAGGAACGGCCTCAATTGATGCTGATTGGCTCAGCTTGAGGCTATTTCTAAATAAAAGTTTTTACCCTGCTCAACAGGCTACCCTCCATAAAAAATTTCACTCGCTGCAATGCAGTGGCTCGACTTTTTTGCGCGCACCTAGATAATCCGCCGTGCGTTTAATTGAGTCGGGATGTTGCTGAATTTTGCGGTCAAAGTGGGTGAGTGTTCCGGCTACCGAGCGAACGGTTGGAGGAATTCTAGTTTCACTTGCGCGATTTGTCAACCTCCTGGGAGTGGGGGCTGGGTCGGGGGGATCGCTTTTGGCAGGCGGTTGGGGCATGGGATCGATCGGCTTTACACTGTCTTATTTTCATTGTAAGCTTACCGCCAGAATGATTTAACCTTTCTGCAGGCTGACCCTCCCAAATTGACCCAATATTTAAAATTCCTACCCTGGGTGTGTCCGCTGCTTTAAATGCAGCTCATGCTTGAGTAGCGATGGTTACAAAAGCTTGACAAAAGCTCTGTTAACCTTGTAGCAATTAGTGATATGGGAAGCTCGCCTCTGTGGAATCTGCAAGTATTTCAATTGTTGAAGGGAATCCGCACCTGCGATCGCTCTTGGGCTGGCATCTACAGCAAGTCGGTCACTGGGTGCACCAGTCAGCGGATATCAGTCACGCTAGGGAAATATTTTTCAGCCGCCAGCCAACCCTAGTCATTCTGGATGCCCAATTGCCTGATGGGGACGGTTTGGAATTTTGCAACTGGCTGCAACAGCAGCAGCAGTCACTGATTTTGATGCTGTCGGCGCGGAATTCGGAATCGGATATTGTTGAAGGTTTGAAGGCGGGGGCAGACGATTACCTGACTAAACCCTTTGGGATGCAAGAGTTTATGGCCAGGGTGGAAGCTCTGATGCGCCGCAACCGCACGATGATACCGCCGGCGACGCTGGAGTGCGGGCTGTTGAAAATTGATTTGGTGCAGCGCCGAGTGAGATTGTACGAGGAACATATTGAGCTGACTCCCCAGGAATTTAGCTTGCTGTACGTGCTAGCTCAAGCTGGAGGAGTGCCGCTGTCGCGCTCGGATTTGCTGCGTCGGGCCTGGCCCGATGCTATTGATAACCCCCGGACGATCGACACTCACGTACTCTCTCTGCGTAAAAAAATCGAAATCGACCCGCGACAGCCGAGCCTGATTCAAACTGTACGGAATGTCGGCTACCGACTGAATCTGGAGTTGTTGAATGGGAATCAACGGCATTCTCCGCTGGTACCCGGAGCTGTGAGTTCTTAGACTACGATCGGGCTATAAGTCGGATTTTATTTGGGGAATTGATTGGCGATCGCATCTGTTTTCGCAGCCATAATAAAATCATTGCGATGCAGTCCAGAAATCGCGTGAGTCCACCAAGTAACGGTAACTTTCCCCCACTCGGTTAACAGTGCGGGGTGATGTCCTTCAGTTTCTGCTGCTTCGCCGACGCTGTTTGTAAAGGCGATCGCACTTTTGAAATCCGGGAATTTGTAGGTGCGTTCTAACTGGGGAATGCCCTTTTTTTCGATAAAATCCCAGTCGGGAATTTGAGGTTTTAGCTGGACAATTTCGTAAGCTGTGACGCGGGGAGAGTTTGGGCGGCAGGCGGCACAGCGTTCTTTTGCTAAAGGTTCCATAAATGGCTTGTTAGCGATCGGATTCTCAATGATAGTATAGACATTTTTGATGTAAATTATTTTGGACAGGCCAACTGTTGGTTAGGAGTTACGAAGACATTGTGATTGAAATCGTTAAGAAAACAGAGCAGCAATCCTTTAAAATTTCGGTAAATTTTCGTTCATCGTGAAATCGCTTAACCGATAATATCAGGAAGGGGGCGGGTTTATGTGGCTATCTCGCTGATATTGTAAACGTTGGTTAACCCGCCCCTCCAAGTGCGATCGCTCAACCGATCGCCTTTTTAATCAAATCCAACTTACCCTTATAGGGAGCATACCGCCATTTCAAGTCCAGCCAAAATGACTTTTGCAGCACGCTTTTGTAATGAGAAAAAGTATCAAAAGTCGCTTTGCCATGATAACTCCCAATCCCGCTTTCGCCAACTCCCCCAAAAGGCAAAGTTGTCACCCCGAATTGCATTACAGTATCATTTATGGAAACTCCCCCAGAGGAAGTTTCCCGCAAGACTCGCTCTTGTTTTTCTTTATCCTTCGAGAATAAATACAATGCTAAAGGTTTGGGACGGGCGTTGATTTGGGCGATCGCTTCCCCGAAATCATCATACTCCAAAACTGGCAAAATCGGCCCAAAAATCTCATCCTGCATCACAGGCGAATCCCAGGAAACATTATCTATAACCGTCGGTGCAATATATCTATCTTCCGGCTTAACTTTCCCGCCGACGACAATTTCTCCGTCTTTAATAAACGCACTCAAACGTTCCAATTGCCACTGATTGATAATTCGGGAATAGTCGGGACTTTTCTGCGGGTCGTCGCCGTAAAATCCGTGAATTGCTGTTTTAATTGCTTGCATCAAATCAGGTTTAACTTTTTTATCAACTAACAGGTAATCTGGAGCGATACAAGTTTGACCGGCATTAATAAATTTGCCCCAGGCAATGCGTTTAGCAGTGTATTCAATTTGAATATCTGAGTCTACAATGCAAGGACTTTTGCCGCCTAATTCTAATGTGACAGGTGTCAGGTGTTTGGCGGCGGCTTCCATGACTATTCTACCGATTTTTGTGCCGCCTGTAAAGAAGATGTGGTCGAATTTTTCGGCTAATAATTGTTGGCTGATTTCGACTCCTCCTTCGACGGCGGCTACATAGGCGGGATCGAAGGTTTTGGTAATCATGTCGGCGACAACTGCCGACGTATGCGAGGCGATTTCTGAAGGTTTGAGGATGGCGCAGTTGCCTCCGGCGATCGCCCCGACCAAGGGTGATATCATTAGCTGAAATGGGTAATTCCAAGGCCCGATGATTAAAACTACGCCCAAAGGTTCTGGGTAAATGCGGGCCGATGCTGGGAATTGATCGATCGAAGTAGGCACTTTTTTCGGCTTTGCCCACGATTTAACGTTTTTGATGGCATAATTAACTTCTGAGATCGCAGCAATTTCAAAATAAGCCTCGTACTCCGGCCTGTTCAAATCAGCCTTGACAGCATCCACAATCCGTGATTGATTGGAAACGATCGCACTTTTGAGATTCTTGAGTTGTTCGATCCGAAAATCCACATCCTTAGTTTTCCCAGTCGCAAAAAATTGCCGCTGCTGCTGGATAATATCGCTGACGCTGGTTACCATATTTAGTCCTCGATGTCTATAAATAAATGTTACAACAGGAAAACGGAACTTGGGTAAAGTGCGATGGTGTTAGAACCCCGACTTCTTCAATAAGTCCGGGATCTTGGCTTTACAAATCATTGAGAAATGCTATAAATTAGAAGCTAATAATTGTGGAACTGACAACGGAGTTCGGTTATGAAAATATCTAAGAACGATTTTTTTTTCTGTTCCTGCTGGCTGCTTTGTTTGTTTGCAGTAGCAGGATGTACCTCTAAGCCCCAAAAGCAAGTTGTCATCTGCTCGAAAGACTTTACCGAACAAGCCATTCTCGCAGAAATTTTAGCACAGCATATCGAAGCTAAAACAGATATCAAAGCAAAACAAGAACAGAATCTCGGAGGTTCGCTTTGCCATCAATCCCTAACAGCAGGTAAAATTGACTTGTACGTCGAATACACGGGTACTGCTTACGCCAACATACTCAAACAAAAACAGATTTCTGACCCCAAAAAAGTCCTCGATTACCTCAAACAAGAATATCCCAAACAGTTTAAAGCAGAATGGACGGAACCGCTGGGATTTAATAACAGTTTTGCGATTATTGTGCGGGGAGATCAGGCTAAAACACTCAATTTACAAACTCTCTCGCAACTTGGGAAAGCTTCACCTAACCTCCGGGCTGGTTTCGGGCCAGAATTTAACGAGAGAGAAGATGGATTGCCCGGATTGGCTAAAACTTACGGGATTAAATTTCGAGAACAACCGAAGGAATTGCTGTTAGGATTGCTTTATCAAGCGCTGCAACGAAAAGAAGTAGATGTGATTGCCGGTAATACGACGGACGGTTTGATTCAAAGTTTGGGTTTAGTAGTGCTCAAAGATGACAAGAACTATTTCCCGCCCTACGAAGCAGTTCCGGTTGTGCGATCGCAAATTTTGGAAAAATACCCAGAATTGCGTCAAGTTCTCGCAGAATTGGGGGGTAAAATCTCCGAGGAAGATATGCGGAAACTAAACTATCAAGTTGACGGGGAACAGCAGGAAGCGGGACAAGTGGCGCGGGAGTTTTTGCAGCAAAAGTTGGGCGTTTCACAGCCAGTCGCTCCGGCTAAATAAAGGGTTTCATTGTTCTGCCTGTTTGCGGAACCGTATTGTGGTTAGCTATACTATTACTTAGACTCATATAAATAAATGAAGATATAAAGCTATGACAACTGTCAAAACTGCTATCTCATTGCCAGCATCTTTATTTGAACAAGCCGAAACCTTAGCTGGCGAAATGCAAATTTCGCAGAGCTTTTCGATCGAAATAGCGCTTGAAGAATTTATCCGGCGCCGCGAAAATCAACAACTGTTAGAAAAAATTAATGCTGCTTGCGAAGCACCTCTCTCTGAAGAAGAAGAAGTTTTGCTTCGCAAGATGAGTCGCTCTCATCGCAAGATGGTCGAAGGCGAATGGTAATAAATCAAGGTGATATTTTTTTGGTTGAACTTGATGAGCCTTCTGGTTCAGAACCCGGTTATCTTCATCCCATCTAATAATTCAGAACAATTTATTCAATCGTTCCCGCATTAATACGGTTGTTGTTTGTGTGCTTACTTCAAATCTAAGATGTGCTAATTCACCAGGAAATGTCCTGTTAGAAGCAGGAGAAGCTGATTTACCAGAACTGAGTGTTGTTAACGTATCGCCGATTTTGACGATCGATAAATCTCAGTTAGGTGAGAAAATTGGCACACTCTCGGCAGAGCGAGTTCGTCAAATTCTTGATGGAATTAGGCTGGTAGTTGAACCTCGCGAAGCTGAGTAAAACTTTCCTTAGCCTTTTAAATTTCATGGGGCTTAACCTCTCCTCAGCTAGTGATAAGGTGCGCAGTGCGCACCCTACAATACAGTTAGACTTTCCTCTTAAGTCCCTTCACTCAGCCTGCGCAAATTCAAAATATCGCTCATCTTTTTAATTTGCATACAAGTGCGCTCAAACTGTTGTTTATCCTGGATATCCATGCACAAGTCAATTAAGGCCGGCAACCCGGGATATGTTTTGACTTGAGCGCTGCGGACGTTCACTTGGTTGTCCTTCAAATGGGATAAAACATCATTGAGAACTCCCACTCGATCGAGGGCTTCAATTTGAATGTTAACCGGATAAGTGTTGGGCCGAGATTCATTATGGTTGCTGGAATTCCAACTCACAGGAACCAACCGATCGCCCGGTACGTTCTCAACATTTGAACACCCTTGCCGGTGAATGGAAATTCCGCGAGTGCGAGTCACAACTCCAATAATTGCTTCCCCAGGAATCGGACAGCAACAGCCTGCTAAATAGTAGAGCAATCCTTCTACACCTGCGATCGGCGATTTGCTCGGAGACGAACTCGGTACTGGTTTCGGTGTCGTCGATGCAGGTATTAGCTGGGGCAATTCCTGTCCTCCTGCGGGAGCAGCTTCAATTTTTTGCTGCACTTTTACTAAATCTCGCAGTCGATTTACTACGAGATTTAGAGTCACTTCGCCGTAACCCAAACCGGCGATTAAATCTTCGACGCTGTGGTAGTTGCAGCGCTGAGCCACCGACTGCATGGGTTCAGATTTCAGCAAAGATTCCAAGCCGTTTTTACCTAATTCTTTTTCCAGCAATTCCCGGCCGCGAGCGAGGTTTTCATCTCGGTGGGATCGCTTCAACCACTGACGAATTCGGTTTTTTGCTCCGTTTGTCTTGACAAAATTCAGCCAGTCGGAACTCGGATGACCATTTTTTTGGGTCAAGATTTCTACAATATCGCCGTTCTTTAAAACCTTGTCTAGTGTTACCATTCGCCCGTTTACTCTGGCACCGGTGCAGCGATTGCCAATTTCTGTGTGAATGCGGTAAGCAAAATCTACGGGAGTTGACCCGCTATTGAGAGCAATCACGTCTCCGTTAGGAGTAAAAACGTAAATATCTTCGTCGAATAAGTTGTCCTTAATGCTTTGTAAATATTCGCGATCGTCTTTGAGGTCGCTTTGCCATTCTAGGAGTTGCCGCAGCCAAGTAAATTTTTCGTCGTCGCCAGTGACTGTTGTGTTAGAACCGCCAGTTTCTTTGTATTTCCAGTGCGCGGCAATGCCGTATTCTGCAATGTGGTGCATTGCTACGGTGCGAATTTGCACTTCGATGGGGCGGCCGCTGGTTCCGATTACTCCGGTGTGCAATGATTGATAGCGGTTGGCTTTTGGTAAACCGATATAATCTTTAAAGCGGCCGGGAATCGGGCGGAAAGAATCGTGGACGATCGCCAAAGCCCGATAACAGTCATCATTGCTTTCTACTATGATCCGCACCGCAGCAATATCGTACACTTGCTTAAACCCTTTTTGGCGGCGCTGCATCTTCCCATAAATCCCGTACAAATGTTTGGGACGGCCGCTAACTTCATAGCATTTAATGCCTAAATTGTCAAGTCTTTCTCGCAAACTATCTGTGACTTCTGCGAGTTGAGTTTCTCGATCGGCCCGCTTCTCGGCCACCAATTCCTGAATTTCGCGGTAAGCTTCCGGTTCTAGGTATTTAAACGCTAAATCTTCCAATTCCCACTTAAAGCGCCCGATACCCAAACGGTTCGCCAGGGGAGCAAAAATATCTCTGGTTTCTAGGGCAATACTGCGCTGCTTTTCTTCGGACAAATGCTCCAAAGTCCTCATGTTGTGCAGCCGATCTGCCAGTTTGACGACAATGACGCGAATATCTTTAGCCATTGCTAGGAACATTCGGCGGAAATTTTCAGCAAGGCGCTCTGTTTTGCTGGAAAAATTAAACTTAGAAAGCTTGGTGACACCTTCAACTAACTGTCGCACTTCCGCGCCGAACCGCTGTTCTATTTCTTCGAGAGTAATATCTGTATCTTCAACAATGTCGTGGAGGAAGCCGGCGGCAATCATGACGTTGTTGCCGCCCATATACCGGAGTATTCCAGCGACAGCTACCGGATGGCAAATGTAAGGTTCTCCTGATTTGCGGTACTGTCCTTGGTGCAAGTCGCGGGCAAATTCAAAAGCCCGACAAATTAAGCTGTTGTCAGTCGAGCAATTCTGGTTAGGAGCCTCATCAGGTTGCGATGGAGCATTCATGCATTCTTGTAGCCAATCGGGAACTACAGCAGGATCGATCGAAGGAGAGGAAGTCAGAGTGTTCGCGTTCATGGGGTACACCTTTAAAACTTAGAAATACAAATGGTTAAAAGCCGGTTTGCGGTTGAATTGCCGAAATTATGTGTTTAGTTATACTAAACTACTTGAAGACCACAATTTGCAATTCAAAAAAATAGTCGATTTTTGTGTTAACTTTACCTATCTAATTCCGAGTCGCCCCCCCTCGCAGGTAGGAAAATATAGTGACACCACTGCCGCCGCCGCAGTCAGTCGCTCGGGTAAAATAAGCATATTTTGGCGGTAGCATTTGAGGTAGCGGGCGATCGGCATTTACTGGCAAGGCTAAACTAAAAGCAGAAGCCAGAAGGGTCGAGTCAGGGCAGCCAATCAAAAAAAGTTCTCAAAAAACTGGGAATTGCTGCAAAAACGCACGGCTTCCCTGAATATGAGCAAACCTTAAGCAAGAATCTACTTTGATTATAAATACAAATTTGTTTACAAAATCATGATATTGTCCGAAGACCGCCGCCAGTGCTACCAAGAATTACAGCAAGCACTAGAACAACTACAAAGAACTGCTGCACAGGATAATCTGGATCGGGCCGCGCTGGCGATCGAATACAGAAAAGTGCAACAATTTTTCGGAAACCAAATTATGAGAGCCGAAAGCGATGAGTTAGACGCCTCAGAAACACCCCCAGAGCAGTCCTATTTGACTGAAATTCACAAGCAACTGCGGTTATTGGGGACAGATGTCACGTTTTTGCAAGCGTCGCGCCAGCCAGCGACAGCAAAGGTGAGGCAAACTGCGGCGATCGCGCGGCTCAACACGCTAATTGGCTACTGTGGCGCGCTGCTGCAAAAAAATTCTGGTTCTTCAGGGCCCGCCCAGATGCAGAATTAACAACTGAATTAACAGGGAATTGAGAAGGCAAGGAGAAATAAAGTGGTGGAATGTCCAAAATGTAAACATCCCAACTTAGAAGGCGGCACCTTAGCCGGCAGTATGTCGGTGCAGTGGTGTCCCAACTGTTACGGTATCTGGATTCCAGGCAGAGAATACGAAGCTTGGCAGAAAGAGCAGAGCCAGTGGTACAACAAATCCGAACAGCCACAGGCGACAGGCACTCTGGGCATAGAATTCACGCCATCTGCCTACGACAGCAAAGCAGCGCTGTGTCCCGAAGACGGTCACTATCTGTCGCGGGCGAAAGTTCCCTTCAGCAGAGTGCCCTTTTACATAGAGCGCTGTATGTTGTGCGGGGGCATTTGGTGCGATAACGGCGAGTGGGACATTCTCGAAAGTCTGGGATTCCACACCGAGATTGACAAGATGTTTTCTCCCAATTGGCAAGCTAAGGCTCGCGTGCAAGAACTCGCCTCTCGGGAACGTCAAGTGCTTACTGAGAAGCTGGGGCCGGATATCGCCGGATATGTGTTGGAACTCGCGGAAGTTTTAGCAGACCATCCCCACGCAGATTGTGCGGCTACTTACATACTGCGGAGAGCTGAGTTGAAGCGAAGGGAAATTTAGTCAGTTATTAGTTGACAGTTGACAGTTGACGGTTGACTGTTGACTGTTGTTAGTAAGCGGTTGGTCGGTTAATGATGTAGTGATAAAATCTTTGTTTGTAGCAATTTATATTGATATTTACAAACAGCATATCGGTCTCTTGCCAATAACTAATAAGTTCTGAACAATACTAATAACTAACAACTAACCGCCCGTATATTGATAAATAATAAATCACAACAGACAACAGTTAACAGTTAACAGTCAACAGTCAACAGTTAACAGTCAACAGACAACAGACAACAGACAACAGACTAAGGACTAATGACTAATGACTAATGACTCTTCTCTATTTTCCGTTGAAAATCTGCGAGTAGCTTATCCTCAGCGGCGGGGCCAATCCGGTTGGGCCGTTGACGGGGTTTCCTTGACGCTGAAACCGGGGGAAAAGCTCGGATTAGTTGGGGAGTCTGGGTGCGGTAAGTCAACTTTGGGAAGGGCGGCGATGCGGTTGCTGCCGGATTCAACGCTGATTGAGGGGCGAGTTAGTTTTGCTGGAGAGTCGGTGTTTGATATGAATGCTTCGCGGCTGAGACGGTTTCGGGGCGAAGCTGTAGCATTGATTTTTCAAGATCCGATGACTCGTCTCGATCCTTTGATGACTGTAGGAGAACATTGCATCGAGACTTTGCAAGCTCACAGACCGAATTTGGATCGCAAGCAAGCTAAGAAACGGGCGATCGACATTTTGGAAGCTGTGAAAATTCCGGCGTCTCGCTGGTCGCAATTTCCCCACGAATTTAGCGGCGGAATGCGCCAAAGAGTAGCAATTGCTTTGGCTCTTTTGCTCGATCCTAAATTAATTGTGGCGGACGAACCGACTACAAGTTTGGACGTAACTGTCGCCGCCCAGATTTTGCAGGAATTAACCAGACTTTGCGCGGAACGGGGAACGGCTATTTTGTTGATTTCTCACGATTTGGCGATGGTAGCCGAGTATTGCGATCGCATTGCGGTGATGTACGGCGGCAAAGTCGTAGAAACAGGGCCGGTTCAAAACGTTTTTGAACAGCCGCAGCACGAATATACTCGATCGCTC
This sequence comes from Microcoleus sp. K4-B3, assembly GCF_036704615.1. Classification (NCBI taxonomy): domain Bacteria; kingdom Bacillati; phylum Cyanobacteriota; class Cyanophyceae; order Oscillatoriales; family Microcoleaceae; genus Microcoleus; species Microcoleus sp. K4-B3. The sequence continues at coordinate 1,164 of NZ_JAUBSF010000074.1, read as the reverse complement.
ATCAAAGCAGCTTTGCACATTCAAGCTGATTCGAGCAAAGGGTTAGCCTTCGAGGAAATCAGGACTGAAGTCGTTACTGCAAACTTAACAAATTCGCCTCTTTTGACAGTGACGAATTTGCAGCAACACTACAGTTTAGAAAGCAATTTATTAGATCAGTTATTTGCCCGGAATCGTCAGGTAATCAAAGCAGTAGACGGCGTTAGTTTAGAGCTAGAACGGGGAGAAACCCTAGGGCTGGTAGGGGAGTCCGGCTGCGGCAAAAGTACCTTGTCACGCACGATTTTGCAGCTAATAACCGCGACTGGCGGCAAAGTGGAATTTCAAGGAATAGATATAACTGCCCTGAGCCGCGATGCTGTGAGGAAGCACCGCCGCGAAATGCAAATGATCTTTCAAGACCCCCACGCTTGCCTCAATCCGATGATGACAGTCGGAGAAAGTATTGCTGACCCTTTATTTATTCACAAATTAGCTAATGCGCGCGAAGCTAAAAAAGAAGTAATCCAAATGTTAGAGCGGGTGGGTTTGACTCCTGGGGAGGATTTCTTTCGCCGCTATCCGGGGGAATTGTCGGGAGGACAACAGCAGCGAGTTTCGATCGCCCGCGCTTTGATTACTCGACCGCAACTGATAATTTGCGACGAACCCGTGAGTATGCTGGATGCCAGCGTGCAGACTCAAGTTTTAGAGCTGATGTTGGAGTTGAAGCAGGAATTTAATTTGACTTATCTGTTTATTACGCACGATTTGTGGGTGGCGAGATTTTTTTGCGATCGTATTGCGGTAATGAATGCTGGAAAAATTGTTGAAATCGGTAAGACTAGGGATATTTTTACTAATCCGCAGCACCCTTACACTCAGCAATTATTGCAGGCAGCTCCTTTACTGGCTCGAACTCAATAAAAAGGCCTAAAATTGGGGCGAACAGATACTAAAATTGGGGCGAACAGATATCAGCCACTAAAATCACTCACCGGCTTCTAGATGGATTTCGGAAATTTCCGGTTAAATTGGTTAAAGTGAATCCCCAACGATAAATGATATTATTTTGGTGGCTGGGAATAAGCGCTGCATACTGCGCGCGGGCTACCAGCCGCCCAGCGCATCCCTACCAGGGATTGAAAAAAGGGCAGTCTTACACGCTGGGGTTAACCACCTAAA
>NZ_JAUBSF010000073.1:0-37119 GCF_036704615.1 Microcoleus sp. K4-B3 | reverse complement strand
AGTTAAACGGAAAAACTTTTTGACTCCAACTTTTCACAACTGATAAAAAATTTCCACACACATCTGCGGAATGTGGGATAGATTGTTTGAAAAAAGTAATAGTTGGGGTGACGGGATATTAGAATTAACAGATTGGTTAAAAAAGGCACAACCCTACTATAAAAAGAGTGTAGAAACAATCAAAAGATGGTTGGGAGAGATTGGGGGGTATTTTGAAGAAAGAACAACCAACGGGATAGTAGAGGGAATTAATACTAAATTAAAGCTCTTAAAAAGGTGTGGTTTTGGATTTAGAAATTTGATAAATTTTGAAATACGTGCATTATTTTTTTGGCATTTCCCTAAAAAATGAGCAGCGGTAAGTACGGAAGAGCCGTTATTACGAAGAGATAAGAGGAAAGAATAAAAAACTTTTCTTCTTCCATCTTCCATTTTCAATCTTCCATCTTCCTTCTTGCTTCTTCTAAAATGGAAACGATCGCAAAAGTCACCGCAACAGCAGCCGCTTTAAAATTAATCAACTATCTCACAACTCAACACGGAGAATTGATGTTTCACCAATCCGGCGGTTGCTGCGACGGTAGTTCCCCCATGTGCTTTCCCGATGGCGAATTGATAATCGGTGATGGTGACGTATTGCTGGGCGAAATAGGCGGTTGTCCCTTTTATATTGCAGCGCAGCAATACAAATATTGGGAGCACACGCAGTTAATTATAGACGTGGCATCGGGGCCCGGAGGCAGCGATTTTTCCCTGGAAGGGCCGGATGGAGAGCGTTTTATTACTCGTTCTCGCTTGTTTGTTAAGGCTGATTAATTAGTTCTTGAAAACGCGAAATATGTTAGATTCCCGACTTTTTAAAGAAATCGGGAATCTGGGTATTTTTTTATGCGGGCTTAGTTATACACGCATTTCCTCAATAAATGAGATGCCATCAAAAACGCCATCTTTAAAAGCTTGAGTGCTGCGAACTCGGTGATTTTCGGCGAGTAAAGTCATTGTTTCCACAAAAGTAATCAGTGCGTCATCCTGAGTTTTAGTTGCTCGAAAGCAAATAACTTCCTGACCTGCATCCCACGCAATTGCCGAAAAATCAGAATAACTGCTAGAAAACAATTTCAGAATCCGATTTTCAAATTCCCCTTGAAAATTTAGCTGGAGGCGAGAACCGTCTGAGTATTCATAATTATTAACTTGTCGGTAGTGACTTCCCTCAATCGAGATGCTAAAACTACCGAAAAAGCTGCGAAAAAAATGTCCGCGAGTATCAGTCTTAATATACTCGCCTTTCCACATACCAAGATGACGGGTTAAAATTTCAGGAACTTTGTCTAAATCAGGATAGGAAGGTATATTTGCCGACATGGGGATTGCTCCTATTCTCTATTTCTAACGGCGACCTATTTTCAGACTCATTTCACGGCTAGTGCGTTGATATTCGTGGACAATAGGTAATCTTTCAGCTTGAAAATTTTCCAGCGCTTCGGCAATGTTAGCACTGTCGGTGAGATGTTGGGCTAAAGACAGACCATCTTCCCAACCGGAAGTCATTCCTCTAGCGCGTGTGGAACTTTTGGCGTGGGCCGCATCACCTATTAGGATAACGCGCCCGTCATAGATTTTAGGTAGGGGGTCAATGTCGTAGGAAAAACGACATACAATGTTTTCTAAAGGGGTTGACTCAATCACTTTTCGCGCATCGTCGGGGAGTTTTGCTAGTTCTTGGGGAGGAATGGTGATATTATTAGGTTGTAGTTTGCCTACTTCGGATTCTGTCCGCTCTTTTTCGATAAAGAAACCCCAATGAGTGCGACCTCCGCCAATGTGAAAGAAGTTGGCATAAATTCCCCTACCGCGCACGTAAACAAAAAAGTTTCCTTCGGGACAGAAGCTATTATCTTCGACAATTCCTCGCCAGACGATATCGCCTAAATAGAATAGTTCAACATCTGGAACTATATATTGACGAACTTTTGAGACGATTCCATCGGCACCAATTAAAAGATCGCCTTCCCATTTACTGCCATCTTTAAAGTGGGCGATGGCACTGCGATCGGTTTGGGCGATCGATGCTAATTCCGCATTAAAATGAATACACTCAGCGGGTAACTCGTCGAGGAGTGCTTCTAGAATAGCTTTGCGGTGTACCAGCATTCCTGGGAGTTCATTTTCTTCGTAGGTAACGGGTTCAGAATTGATGACACCGCCACGGAGGTTGCGAAACTCGAATAATTTAACCGGATCGCCTGAGTTAATAATTTTCTGGCTAATTTGAGGGTTTCCTTGATGCAGCGCTTCCATACCTGCTTGTACGATCAGGATACCACAGCCATCGGTGCGGGCATAGGGTGCTTTTTCAAACAAGTCCACTTGAAACCCTTGTTGAATCAGCAGAATTGCCAGATAAGCTCCTGATGTTCCTGCGCCGATAATACCTATCCTGCTTTGGGACGAAACCATTTGTGCTTCTCCAGATTTAAGATTGCCGATCGGTTCTCAACTATTATTGTAATTAAGGAAAATCAAAATTGGGCGATCGCCCAATTGCGGATTGAGCTTTTGTTGATAGCGACAGGTTTCAAGCTGCCGCTAAAATCAGTATCTGACGTGATGCAGGATTAATTATTAATTGGCGAATTCAAAATTCACGAACTCCAAACTTAAAACTACTTTAAGCTTGAGTATTTTTAATTAAAGCCAATTCAATTTTGTCATCCGCCTTTTGACTCACTTGTGCGCGCAAACCTGGCCCAAAAAAAGTAGCTATTTTGTCTTGCTTTTCTTCCCAGAGGTCGATCGGGATTAGCGGCGAATAAAACTCTAGAATTAACGCATAAGCACCGTCAACATCAACTTCCCGCAACCCTTGCAGGAGAGGCCGTTCCTCGTCTGTTGGGGCCAGGCCCAAGCGCTCCAAAGCATCATCTAAGTGCGCGGGTTGGCCGTAGCGAAATCGGGTGATATCTTTGCGGACTTGGTTTTGAGTATCTGTAGCCTGACTTTCTCGCAGGAGAAGAACTTCGGGAGAAGTCGGTTCGGTGAACTCCACTGGTTCGAGTTCGGCCGCTTTTAGCGCCAAACCTCCCAGCAACAGCGGAATTCCATAAAAAAAACCGGCTAGGTTCAGGGTAGGTTTGTCTGTGAAGTAGGCTGCGAACCCGACTGCTGCTATAATACCGCCCACAACTAAGGCTAGGTTTGCTAAAGAAATTTTACGTAACATATTAGTGAGGTAGTTAGCTGGAATCAACAATATACTTTAATTATTATCTGTCAAAAAGTCTTGAATAAATTTAGTTTTTTTGCCAAAAGACCTGCAAAAACTGCTAGCATCTATGAGCGCGGGAGCGGTGTGCATCCACAGTCTTGTCTCTAGCTTCAGAAGCTTATCCAGCCGGACTCGCCCGGGCGCGCCATCGGTAAAGATCCGTGTTAATTGCGCGGCGTTGGTTCTAGAAGGCAATCGAGATCGGCAGTATCATCAAAGTATACAGAGTGGCGATCGCGATCGACACTCTTGCCCTTTCAACCATTTTTCGGACATGATTAAAGACGAAGACAAACAAACTGCTGGAGCAAACAAGTCGGTTCTGGAGCAGATTAACTCGCTCAAACGCGAAGATGAAAGGCTTTATAATATCTTAGCGATCGATGTGTGGGCCCTAGCCAAGACAATGGATGAATATCAACCGGGATTTTGGGCTGCTTTTATGAAAAACCGGGAGAAGGCCCTGAAGCGATTTTTAGCTGGAATGATGAAAAATAAACCCGCAGATACCAAACGTCCGCCTTTTTTGCGCTAAAATTTGGCTGAAGTTTGGCTGAGGTTTTGATGTACAATCAAACTATAACACAGACCAAAAAACCCTGAGCAGGTTCATCACTTCCCATATAAAAACAGTGAAGGATTTGCCCAAAAAGGTAGGTCGGTGAATTAAGAATCTCTGTCTGTTCGCAGAGGGGAATGTCAAATATTTTTGTTAATAGTAGCAAAGGCAAAAAACCATGGATGCACAAACAATCAAAGAGCGCGTAGCAGAGATCGAGAGCAAGCGGGAATCCCTCGTGCGGCTGTTAGATCGATCGGACTTGGGAGCCCTGAGAATAGATGTGAGTCAGGCGATCGAAGAAATTGACGATCTATTAGAAGAATTCAAGCGCACTTTTAACAGTTAAGCAGTCAGTAGTCAGTGGTCAGTAGTCAGTAGTCATTAGTTGTCAGTGGTCATATCAATTCCGGTTGCACTCATACATGATATAGAGGACACGGCAATGCCGTGTCCCTACCGAAAATAATATTGTAGGGACACGGCATTGCCGTGTCCTAATTTTGGCTAATAATTCCGATGCTACCGGAAACGATATCATTAGTTGTCGCGCATTTAATTTGGATAGTTATGTTACTAAAAATCTTGTGGGGTGGGCATCTTGCCCGCCCAAAAAGTGAAAATTAAATGCAGTACAGCTTAATAGCTAACAAGAACCGACAACTGCTCACTGCAAATTTGACTAATGACTAATGACTACTGGCTAATAACTACTGACTAATTCATCACCATATCCATCAAAATTTGCTGAGAGCTCACTTCCGGACAATTAGCAGGCGGCCGCCGCTGAGAGTAGTGTCCCCCAGACTGCAAATCCCAAGCTTGGCGGTTGTCAGCCAGCATTACCCCCAAAATTTCTTGCAATTCCTTGGCAATTGTCGGGTCTTCCACCTGAACGATCGCCTCAACCCGTCTGGTGAGATTTCGCTGCATCCAGTCAGCAGAACCAATATACACCTCTTCGTTGCCACCGTTGAAAAAATAAAACATCCGAGAATGTTCTAAAAAGCGACCGATAATACTGATAACTCTGATATTTTCGCTAACACCCTCAACGCCGGGACGCAAACAGCAAATCCCCCGGATAATCAAATCAATTTTAACTCCCGCTTGCGAAGCTTCGTACAAAGCAACAATAATTTGAGGGTCAACTAAAGCGTTCATTTTAGCGACAATCCGGCCGCAGCTACCGCTACCAGTTTCGGCATTCAAGCGGCAGAATTCGATCTCGCGGCGGATTAAAGCTAAAAATCGATCGCGCATATTGACCGGTGCCACCAACAATTTGCGATAAGATACCTGCCGCGAATAACCAGTCAAATAATTAAACAAATCCGTCAAATCCGATCCCAAATCCTCGCGACAACTCAACAAACCCACATCGGTATACAGTCCGGCTGTTTTGGGATTGTAATTGCCGGTGCCGATGTGGACATAGCGGCGGATGTACCCATCCTCGCGACGCACTACCATCACAATCTTGGTGTGGGTTTTGAGTCCCACCAAACCGTAAACTACGTGGACTCCAGCTTGTTCTAACTTGCGAGCCCAAAGAATATTATTTTCTTCGTCAAACCTAGCTTTGAGCTCTACTAAAACGGCTACCTGCTTGCCGTTTTCCGCTGCTTGAATTAAGGCGCTGACGATCGGCGAATCTCCAGAAGTGCGGTATAAAGTCATCTTAATCGCTAACACGGAGCGATCGTGCGCCGCCTCAGTAATAAACCGCTGTACCGTCGCCGCAAACGAGTGATAAGGATGGTGCAGCATCAAATCCCCCTGGCGGATGGCGGTGAAAATATCCTGACCATCCTCAGCATCCAACATCGATTTCTCTAAAATCCTTGCCGATTCCAAGTTCCGCAAGCGCGGCGGCACAACCGGAGTCCAAGCCGGGTCTTTCAGTTCCGGCACTGGCAGCCCCACAAAAGACATCAAATCCTTGAGGCCTAGCAGCCCCTCTACGACGTAAACATCTTGCTCACCGAGATCCAGCTCCTCCATCAGCATATCTCGCAGCGCAGGCGGCATAATCGCTTGAATTTCCATCCGCACCGCAGAACCTCCAAACCGGCGCTTGCGGAGTTCCTGTTCTATTGCCAGCAGCAAATCCTCCGCCTCATCTTCCTCCACCGTCAAATCGGAATTGCGAGTAATGCGGAACGGGTGATATTCCTGAATGTCCATCCCCGGAAACAAAGCTTCTAAGTTGTGGGCAATCACCTGTTCTAGGGGCACGCCAGTCCAAACCGGAGATTTGCCCTTCTGCTGCCACTGCAAATCCCCCGGTAGTGGCAAAAACCTCGGCAAAACCTGCGGTACTTTGACGCGGGCAAACAATTCTTCGCGCGTGTCCGGGTCTCTGACTACTACTGCTAAATTGAGGCTGAGATTGGAAAGGTAGGGGAATGGGTGGCTGGGGTCAACTGCTAGGGGAGTGAGTACGGGAAATACTTGTTCTTTGAAGTAGCGGTGCAAGTAATTGCGCTGTTCTTGATTGAGGTCAATGTAGTCGAGAATGTAGATTTCGCTTGCTGCTAGTTTCGGCCGCAGGGTTTGCTCAAAATAGGCGTGTTGCTGAGAAACCATCGGCAAAAGCCGCTTGTTAAGGGCATCTAGCTGTTGTTGAGGCGTGCTGCCGTCGGAGGTCAATTTGCTGACTTTTGCTTGTACTTGCTGTTTGAGGGCGGCCACGCGCACCATAAAATATTCGTCTAGGTTGGAGCTAAAAATAGCTAAAAATTTGAGTCTTTCTAGGAGGGGCGTGCGGGGGTCGAGGGCTTCGTGGAGCACGCGGTTGTTGAATTCTAGCCAGCTTTGTTCTCGGTTGAAGTAATATTGAGGATCGCTGAGGTTGATTTCAGTGTAGGTTTTGGCGGGGGTCTTTTTTGGCTTGGGCATGGTTTGGGGGAGTCTTTCGGAGGCTCGGTGATGGCATCTCTAGAAATAGTATTGTAGGTTAAAGGATTTGTTCGCATCTGCTTTTGGTCGATCGCTACCACATTAGAATTTAGGCAAAACGTTCAACTATTTTTCTAGGATTATCACGAAATCCTCAATCATCACATCAAAAGTTCGAGCCAGCTTGTGAACTGCTGCAAAGTCAACCATGGCCATACCCTGAGAACGGGCATAATTGCTAATGGTACTGTAGCCCACGCCCGATCGCTCCGCAACCTCTTTGAGCGTCCATCCCTTCTCGGCAGCCAACTCTCGAACCCGCAATCTGACTAAGCCTTTGCTCATATTCACTATTTACAAAATTTTGGATTTAGTATAATATATCAAAAAGCGATCGCCCCCGGTCTGCAAACTAAAGACGATCGCCAGTTAAAATTAATCCCGACAGATAATTTCTGTCGATCGCACTTAGCAGAGATAGATTTAGCTACCACCACCAGATGCAACTACAATGATATCAGAAAATCAGTTAAGAGCGTCAGCGATCGGCGCATCAAAAATTATTCACAAATCGTCGATCGTCAATCCGCGATCGAGATTTGTCACCGAAGAAACAGTGGCACTCCTGTTCAACATATCACCCGAACAGATATACCGGATCGATTGCTGCCACAACGTGGTGTACGTTCATGCCAAAGGCCTCAGTAGATTTGTCAGCTACGCCGATTTCCCCCCAATCTTAGAAGTAAAACCACCCTGTGCTCAAGATTTTGTCGCATGGTACAAACGCTGGAAACGGACACAAGCACCAGAATTTTGGACTAAATTCTATACGTACAACTTCAAAACGGCTGTTTCAGTTGACAGCTTGCTTGAGTGGGGTAAATTAGTCGCTACAGTTAAATCAGTAATTTCTGCCTCAGCGCTGCAACAGCTACGAGATGTTTACGCTCAAGAAAAAACATTGATGGAAAATTTTTAAACAGTTTTCAAGCGTAAGGTGAGCGCGGAGCACCTTACGCTCAAGAGTGCGATCGATTGATTTGTATCATTGTAGACGTTGGCGATCGACAATAAACAAGATTTATTCATAATCACTGGTTAAAAAAATAGATTTTGAGCGATCGCTTTTATCCGGGTGAATTGGCGGCGGATGATTTGATGGAATGAGGGAAGGCGTTAGGTGTTATTTTGTGTAAATTTTGAGTGATTGACAGCGGTAGCTGTAGTGATTGAAAGCGATTAAGTTAAAATAATAAGTATTTGGATTAGTCTTCATTTAAAAAAGTTGGGATTTTGACTCCGGGCGATCGCGGAATGCGGAAAAATGGTGGTGTAGCAGCTAAAAGTATAAATCAGGATTTACCATGAGCAACGACAATTTGCAAGTCCGGGTGAAACATTTTGCAGCGCTGAAGTCCAAGTATCAATCAACTAATTATGAAGATTCATCTCCCTCTAGTCTTCTGTATCTCATTCTGCGAAAAGCTGATTTAGAAATAGGGATAACTGACTTCGAGTGGAATTGGTTACTAGAGCGTGAGCTTTTGGAAACAATTGAGGCGATCGAGCAAGCTCTAAAACGTAATGATGAAGAACAAAGAAAATTACGCGATAAATTGTCTCAACTCAAGTCTAAGTTCAAAGTAAGTAGATCTCACGATGTTGGGCTAGCCAGTCCTTTGTATCCTATCCTTTGGAAACTTGACTCAGAAAGTCAGCTAACTGACTTAGAAGTTAAATATCTGCAAGAACAGGGGCTTACGGAAACAGTTGCTATCAGTGAAGAAATGGCGCGATTTGCTGCACTAAAGGTTAAGTACCAAGCCAGTAAACATCGCGACTCATCTCCATCTAGTCTGCTCTATCCAATTTTAAAGCGACTAGAAGCTGAAGAACGGTTAAAGGATGCAGAGGTTAATTTCCTGAAGCAACAAGAATTATTTGAAACCCTGGCAATTTTCCAGCAACAAGAAGATATAAAAGAAGCTGAGTTTGCAAAAATAAAAGAGAAGTACCAAGCAACTAGACACCCCGATTCATCTGTCTCTAGTCCCCTCTATCAAATTCTGAAAAACCTGGCTGCGGATAAGCAGTTGAGCGAGTCAGAACTTAACTGGCTGGAAGAGCATCAACTTAGCGAAACGCTTGGCCTTGTTTTGGAGATTGAACAGAAACGGCACTTTGCTGAACTGAAAGTTAAGTACAAAGCTACCCAATATGAGGATTTAGCACCATCTAGCCATCTGTATAAAGTTCTCAAAAAAATTGATTTAGAAAGTCCGCTAGGTGAGCAAGATATTAACTTCCTGAAAAAGCGTCAACTGACTGAGACAATTACTGTTGCTATTGACAAATATGCTGCTAGTCTGAAGTCCAAAATCAAGTCGGGAGAGCAGTTGAGTGAGGCTGATATTGATTGGGCGAAACAGAATGGACGTGAGGATGTCATTAGTTTTGCCCAAGAAAGGGAATTTGCTGCTCTGAAGTCGAAATATGATGTCTCGAACTATAAAGATAAATCACCTTCTAGTCCGTTGTACGCAATTCTGCAAAAGCTGGATAAAGGAGATCGAATTGAGGAGATAGATGTAGCTTGGCTGGAGGAGAATAAACTTGAAGCATCTCAACCTAGCTATAGCCATTATGGGTGGCAGGAAGAGCGCCGATATCAAGCTCAAAAACTGTTCTCTGGCAAGATTTGGACTGCTTACCACAACAACGAAGCAACTTTCTACGAACAGGAGTACCAGCGCACTGGAAATAAATGGAACTTGCCTAATGCCAGCAGTCATTGGCGCAAGGCGGATAAACCTAGAAGTGCATTGAAGCTGACGGAAAATCTAGACTTCAACCAAATAAAAGAAAATAAACTCAAGTCAGCTTTGCTAACAACTAGGGGCGGTGCTTTCCGAGATATCGATAAATTAGATGATGCTGAAAAGTGCGCTCTCAAAGCGATTGAATATCAGCCTCAGAGTCATCATCCTTACACTTTAATGGGAGCTATTTGTTTTGAGCGCGGTCAATTCTTAGAGGGTGAGCGTTGGTTTAATGAGGCAATTAAACGCGGTGCTTCTCCCAAAGATCAGGATGCGGAAATGAAGCGGGTTGTCAAAAATACCAAGGATGAGAATAAACGGCGGGAAGTGATAAACTATCTGCTGGAGAAAGATTCCAGACGGTATGCTTGGGCTAACTCTTATCTAAAGCAGCCAAAAAACAAAGCTAAGTGATATCAATTCCGGTTGCACTCCTTATGATACGGAGGACACGGCAAAGCCGTTTCCCTACCCAGATTAATTGTAGGGAAACGGCTTTGCCGTGTCCTGACTTTGGTTGATAATATTAATTCTCTCCCTTTACCTTCCAATCCCCACATATTGGAAACCAGCCGCTTCTAAAGCCTTCTTGTCTAAGAAATTGCGGCCGTCAATCATGACCGGATGATTCATCAACTTCGCCATTTTATCGTAATCTAAATTGCGAAACTGTTCCCAGTCTGTCACCAACACCAAAGCATCGCAACCGTCGGCCAACCTTTCCGGGTCAGTTTCTACCAAAACTCCCGACAAACCGTGACGCATCCCAGTTTGAGAAACAATCGGATCGTAAGCTTTAACTTTCGCTCCCAATCGGTTCAAACTCTCGATTAAATTCAGCGAAGGAGCATCCCGCAAATCGTCAGTATCCGGCTTGAAAGTCAAACCCAAAAGTCCGACTGTTTTACCTTTGAGAATCTTCAAAACGTGCTGCAACTTTTCAATAGCAATCAACCGCTGGCGTTCGTTTACTTCCACTGCCGCTTTCAGCAAATGCGCCTCGTAACCGTAATCCTCAGCAGTGTGAACTAAAGCTGAGACATCTTTCGGGAAACAAGAACCGCCCCAACCAATGCCAGCTTGCAGAAACTTGCCACCAATCCGCGAATCTAAACCGATACCTTTCGCTATTTGGGTAATATCTGCACCGACGCGATCGCAAATATTAGCAACTTCATTAATAAAGCTAATCTTCGTAGCCAAAAAAGCATTAGCTGCGTACTTAATCATCTCCGCTGAACTGATATCAGTCATCACCACAGGAACCTCCGGCAAAGACGGATTTTCTGCAAACTTGCGATCGACAATCGGCCGGTATAACTGTAGCATCATATCCATAGCCCGCCGAGAGTTGCTGCCGAGAACAATGCGATCGGGATTAAAAGTATCGAAAACAGCACAGCCCTCCCGCAAAAACTCCGGGTTGCTAACCACATCAAATTGAACACCAGTTTTTGCTGCTACTTCCTCACCACTAACACCATCACCGCTTTGAGGTTTTTGACGTTCTGCTAAACCGTCTAGTACAATTCTTCGCACCCAATCCCCGGAACCGATGGGCACTGTCGATTTGTTTACGATTACTTTGTAATCGCCGTCGAGGTGAGCTCCAATTCCACGAGCAACCGCTTCCACGTAGCGAGTATCGCTTTCCCCAGTAGGCAAAGGAGGCGTCCCCACGGCAATAAACAAAATGTCCCCGTGAGCCACTCCTGCTGCTAAATCCGAAGTAAATTCTAGATTGCCCGCCGCAGATGCAGAGGACATTAATTCAGACAGTCCGGGTTCAAAAATAGGCGACTGTCCAGACTTCATTAATTTAACTTTTTCTTCGTTGTTGTCTACGCAAATCACGTGGTGGCCGATGTGAGCCAAACAAGTGCCGGTGACTAAGCCAACATATCCTGTACCGATGACACAAACTTGCATAGAAATCTCCTCAAAGCTAGTAAATAAATCAGGTAGGAATTGGGAATCGGGAATTGGGAATCGGGAGTTGGGAATCGGGAATTGGGAATAAGGAAGATTTTTTCCCTCCCCCTCTCCCAGTCTCTCCCTCTCCCAGTCTCTAATTTTGGTTTCCTTCAATGCGATCGCGAAAATCTTTCACAGTCAACTCTAAACCTTTATCCAGCGGCACAGTTGGCTCCCACCCCAACCAAGTTTTAGCACGAGTAATATCGGGTTGTCGCTGTTTTGGATCGTCTTCCGGCAGCGGTTTAAAGATAATTTCTGCCCCTGGATTAATCATATTTTGAATTTTTTCTGCCAGTTCCAAAATAGTGTATTCGCCGGGATTCCCCAAATTCATCGGCCCGATTTGGTCGCTATTCATCAAACGAATAAATCCTTCCACCAAATCAGAAACGTAGCAAAAACTCCGGGTTTGGGAACCGTCGCCGTATACAGTCAGCGGTTGATTCCGCAAAGCTTGAGCAATAAAATTGCTCACTACTCTGCCGTCATTTTCCAACATCCGGGGGCCGTAGGTATTGAAGATTCGCACAACTCGAATGTCTACCCCATTTTGACGGTGGTAATCAAAAGATAAGGTTTCAGCTACTCGCTTCCCTTCGTCGTAACACGATCTGATCCCGATACAATTAACGTTGCCGCGATAATCTTCTGTTTGTGGATGTACGTCAGGATCTCCGTACACTTCGGAAGTGGAAGCCAGAAAGAATCTTGCTTTCACCCGTTTGGCCAATCCCAACATATTCATCGTGCCGATGACGTTTGTTTTAATTGTCTTGACAGGATTGTACTGATAGTGTATTGGCGAAGCGGGGCAAGCCAGATGGTAAATCTGATCTACCTCTAACCGAATAGGTTCCGTGATATCGTGGCGGATCAGCTCAAAGTATGGGTTATCCAGCCATTTGAGGATATTGCGTTTAGTACCGGTGTAAAAATTATCCAGGCAGACTACCTCATGTCCTTGGGCCATTAAGCGATCGATTAGGTGGGAACCGAGGAAACCCGCACCGCCTGTGACTAAAATTCTCATTGTGGAAACTGCCGTTCTGTTTAGGGGTAGGACTGGGGTACAAAAATTCAGTCGCTAGAATGAAACTTTCTAATAGAATAACAAAATTGCGAGCGACAATGTAAAGACTTATGCGTCACTTTTATAAAATCTTTAATTAACTTAGCATTTTCAAATACTTTGAACAAAGTGCTATAATTCGCAAATCTTAGCTTCGCAAATCTTAGCTAGCAATTTTTATTTAACCTTCAATATTATTTCCGAACAAATACTGTTGACAATAGTTGTGTTATTTGTTATTGGTTATTGGTTATTTGATGACTTCGGTTTGAGGTTGGGCGATGCCCAACCGGATAGCTGCGCTTCACGGGCTTGCTGGAAAAAACCAGGGTGGATTTATCTGAAAAGCAATATGAAAGAAATTATCTCGATTTCGGGAATAGAAAGTCCGCTACTTTCAACCTAGGGTTGCACCCGTTCAATTGCCATTTCGGGAGATTGCAGCCAGAAGTAAATTAGGTTGATTGTGCAGCCTTTAGTTTTACAGTTTCTCAATAATCGAGCAAAGTTATGAGCCGCTAAATTTGTCTCGAAGGCGAAATCAGTGCCCGAGTCTGATAAAGTTCGCAGTCTTTGTATCACTAAGCGTTCTGGGAGGATAGCCACTGAGTCTGGATTGAATTTGGAAATTCCGTCCGCGAGCGCATCTGCATTTACATATTCAAGACATTGCTGTTATTGTACCTAATATTTCTGAGAAAGGCTATACTAAGAATACAGTTAGGACATGGAACTTCCCATTGTCAGCACAACAGGAACTTTAAAAAATCCCGTCAATCGCATCAAAGGCGAAAGTCCTACAAATTTCACCAATTCTTCAGAAATTTTCCCTGCTTCTAGATAGCGCCAAAAGTCATTACTGATTAGCAATAATTCCTGCTGTTCAAAATCAGTCAGAGGTTCCAGAGATAAAAATTCAGCAAAAGAGCCTCCTGTTTGTCTTTCCCATTTGAGAAGGCGGCGAATGTCGTTTAGAGAAAGTTGGCTTGCTTCCAAATTTTGGGTCATGGCTTTAGTGCGATCGGCTTATCCAGTAAACTATATTATAAAGCCGTTACCATAGGAGTGAAGCCCGTTTGATTTATTTTTATTAACTTTCAAAAAAACAGCTCAGACCATCTTCGGTTCAGGTATTATAATATTATCAACTCTTATTATAACCACCACGCCATGCAACTTGAAGACTATTTCAACTTCCTAAGACCTGACGATATTCGGCTCAAAGGTTCCCGCATTGGCATCGAAACCATTCTTTATGAATACCTGTTTCGCGCTCGAACTCCCGAAGAAATTGCCAACATTTATACATCGCTCACCCTCGAACAAGTTTATGCGACCATTTTGTACTACCTGCACAACAAAGAAGCAGTCGGTCATTACATAACCGAATGGTTGGAATGGGGCGATAAAATGCGAGAAGAACAACGTCGCAATCCTCGTCCAGTATATGAAAAAATCCGCAAACTGAGAGCAGAAAGAGATGCAAGGAGAAAGGCTGATGGCAATCCAGTATCTCTTTGATGAAAATGTCGATCCTGCGTATGTCAATCAAATTCGCAGACGCAATCCCGATATGGTTGTTCTAGCAGTGGGAGAACTAACAGCACCTTCCAAAGGCACTCTCGATCCAGAAATTCTTATTTGGTGCGAAATCCACAATTTCATTCTTGTTACCAACAACCGTCGGTCTATGCCCGTTCATTTAACAGATCATCTAGATCACAATCGCCATATCCCAGGAATCTTCATCCTAAATGCCAAGCTGAGTATAGGTCAAAATATTGACGAACTGATTTTGATTTATCAAGGATCGTTTGATGATGAGTACCAAGATAAAATTGAGCATTTACCGCTACCATAATTTCTAATACAGTCCCAACATTTACAAAATTCCCCAAAGTCTTAAGGAAAATAAACATACTTTTGCCCCAACTTATGCAAACAATAGTTAAAAAGGCTAACCGAAGTTAAAGTTAAAAGCAATGTCACAAGATACCATCGAATCAATTCTTCATGAAAAACGCCTATTTCACCCGGCCGCTGAATTCTCCGAAAAAGCACACATCAAAAGCTTAGAAGAGTACCAAGCCCTCTACGATAAAGCCAAAGCAGATCCCCAAGCATTCTGGGCAGAACTTGCCGCCCAAGAATTGCACTGGTTCCAAAACTGGGATACGGTGCTCGACTGGCAGCCGCCTTTTGCTAAATGGTTTGTCAACGGCAAAATTAACATTTCTTACAATTGTCTCGATCGCCACTTAACCACTTGGCGCAAAAATAAAGCCGCCCTGATTTGGGAAGGCGAACCCGGAGACTCCCGCACCCTCACCTACGCGCAACTCCACCGCGAAGTCTGCCAAATGGCGAACGTCATCAAACAATTGGGAGTTCAAAAGGGCGATCGCGTCGGCATTTATATGCCCATGATTCCCGAAGCTGCGATCGCCATGCTAGCCTGCGCCAGAATCGGTGCAGTACACAGCGTTGTTTTTGGCGGTTTTAGTGCAGAAGCTTTGCGCGATCGGCTAAACGACGGCGAAGCAAAACTCGTCATCACCGCAGACGGTGGCTTCCGCAAAGATGCAGCAGTTGGCCTCAAAGAACAAGTAGACAAAGCCCTAGCCAACAACGTCACACCAAGCGTTACCAACGTTATCGTCGTCCAGCGTACCAAACAGCAAGTGCACATGGAACCCGGGCGCGATCTTTGGTGGCACGACTTGCAAAAAGACGCCTCCGCCGACTGCCCCGCCGAACCGATGGACAGCGAAGATATGCTGTTCGTACTCTACACCAGCGGCAGTACCGGCAAACCGAAAGGAGTCGTCCACACCACAGGTGGCTACAACCTTTACACCCACATGACAACCAAGTGGATCTTCGACCTCCAAGATACCGATGTCTACTGGTGCACCGCAGACGTAGGCTGGATTACAGGCCACAGTTACATAGTCTACGGCCCGCTTTCCAACGGCGCTACCACAATCATGTACGAAGGTGCGCCCCGCGCGTCCAACCCAGGCTGTTTTTGGGACGTGATCGAAAAATACGGCGTCACCGTTTTCTACACTGCACCCACTGCGATCAGAACATTCATGAAAATGGGCGAACACTTGCCGAATGCGCGGAATTTGTCATCTTTACGATTGTTAGGAACCGTCGGCGAACCGATCAATCCTGAAGCTTGGATGTGGTATCAGCGCGTAATTGGCAACTCGAATTGTCCGATAGTCGATACTTGGTGGCAAACAGAAACCGGGGGAATTATGATTACCGCTTTGCCCGGTGCAATTCCTACAAAACCCGGTTCTGCAACCCTACCATTCCCCGGAATTGTGGCCGATGTTGTTGACCAAGATGGCGAACCAGTAACTAACGAAAGCGGCGGTTATTTAGTGGTGAAACATCCTTGGCCGGGAATGATGCGTACGCTTTACAACGATGCCGATCGTTTTCGCCGCACCTATTGGGAATATTTGCAGCCGAAAGATGGGGAATTTGTGTACTTTGCAGGGGACGGCGCGCACAAGGACAAAGACGGTTATTTCTGGGTAATGGGCCGCGTTGACGATGTAATTAATGTCGCCGGACATCGACTCGGCACAATGGAAGTCGAGTCAGCTTTGGTATCGCATCCAGCGGTGGCGGAAGCTGCGGTTGTTGGTAAACCTGATGAGATTAAAGGTGAGGAAATTGTGGCTTTTGTAACGCTGGACAACTCGCAGCAAGCTAGCGAAGAATTGGCTAAGGAATTGAAGCAGCACGTTGTTAAGGAAATTGGGGCGATCGCCCGTCCCGGCGAAATTCGATTTACCGATGCTTTGCCGAAGACTCGCAGCGGTAAAATTATGCGCCGGTTGCTGCGTTCTTTAGCTGCGGGACAAGAGGTTTCTGGGGATACTTCGACTTTGGAAGACCGGACGGTTTTGGATAAGTTGCGGGGAGGTTCGTAGGGGGATTTTTTAACCGCAGATGTTGGCAGATTAACGCGGATGAACGCTGATGTAATTTTATCGGCGTTCATCTACGGTTTTAGATAATTGTTGAGTCGTTTATTTACCGCGCCACAGATGAACGGCATCGGCGTTAATTTCAGACCTTACCTGTAGCCAATCCTCCAGCAAGTAGTCATCATCAACTGCTTGCTTGTGCTGTTCGTCTTTGAGAATTGCCAAGACGTGAACTCCAGACGGATAGTTGACATGACGAATTTCTGGGTCATATCCTAAGTCTTGAATTTTTGCCAGAACGCGATCGACAGCACCGGCAACAGTCAGATCGACGGCCAGAATAATTTGACCAAATTTAGCACCTGGTTTTACACATTCCAGAACAGCCATTACTCTTTCTCCTTGTAGTTGCAACGGTACACTTGAGGGCGATTTTCGACTTTTCCGGGTTGAGTTACAGATTCTAATTCAACTCGGTAGCGATCTGCTCGTTTTTGGCACTCCTGTTTCGCTTGCTTGGGGTTATCCGCTAAAATCGGCTCGTCCCAGCGTTCTGGTTCTTTTTCTGGATCTTGAATCATAATTAAATTGCTCCTTTGTTGGACGTTCAACTTCGGGGAAGTCGTCTTGGCATGGTGCGGCAACATTCTGCCAAGGCGCATTTATCTGCTATAATTGTACTGCATTTTTTAGTATAATTGCAGTATGAGTAAAAATGTTAAAGTTCTAACCATCCGACTGCCTGAAGTAGAAATGCTTCGGCTAGAAGCTTATTGCGCGAACAGCGGTAGAACAAAAACCGATGTGATTCGCGAACAGATTAGGAGTTTAAAAGTTGAAGATAAGTTGCGGGGTGGTTCTTAGGGGGATTCTTTAACCGCAGATGAACCCAGATTAACGCGGATAGTAATCTGGTTTATCTGCGGTTTTAGATAATTTCTATTGTCAATAAACAAGCTATTTGGGGTTTGGAAAAATTTGATTGAACGTCAAAAATATGAGCTACAATCAAGATAACTTCTGGACTGGATCTGAGCGCGATGCCTCCACTACTTAGCAAAACCACAGATCAGCGAATTGTTCATCATGGAATGTGGGAACGGTTTAAATTTATCCAAAAAGGCTTTGAAGGCTCCCCTAGAGTGCGACTATTTTACTATGATGGGACGATCGAGATTCTGATGCCTGGAGAAGACCACGAAACTTTTGCTCATGTTATCGGTTACTTAGTGACTACTTTTCTCGTCGAACAGGGAATTTTCTTCAAGCCCACAGGGGCAATGACGCAGGAAAGATCGGGAGTTGTCTCTGTGCAAGCAGACGAATCCTACTGCATTGGGAGTGTAAAACCAATTCCCGATTTGTCGATCGAAGTTGTCTTTACCAGTGGAGGAATCAGTAAGTTAGAGCGCTATAAAGCTTTAGGTGTTCCAGAGGTTTGGTTTTGGGAAGATGGATTACTGAAGATATATCATCTCCAAGATGGTAGCTATGAAAAGAGCGATCGCAGTCAGCTACCCGGACTGAACAACCTCGATATCGATTTGATGAAACGCTGTATTTTGATGGCGGAAACTGATGCTGGGGAAGCTATTAGAGCGTTTAGGCAGTCAATATTTTGATGGGATCAGTTTGGTTTACAAAGATTTAAACTTCTATTGTGAAACGATCGAGCATCAGTCAATCGAACGCAAGCAATATTTGAACGTGGGTGGAGCGATCGCCTGCATACTACAGTTAGGCGATCGCTCTTTGGTTATCCAAGATTCATCGAAGGAAAAAATATTTTAACCGAGTTTAGCACCCGGTTTTACACATTCCAGAACAGCCATTATTCTTTCTCTTTGTAGTTGCGGTTTAAGATAATTGCATCATTATTTGCTATTATATAACCATGAAGTCTAATATTGCTCGGGTTGTTCTATGCCTGCTTTAGACCTGTACCACAATACAGTTAAAAAATCTCTCATCAATGATGGGTGGATAATTACTCACGATCCTCTCCATCTGAAATGGGGAAAAAAAGATATGTATGTGGATCTGGGAGCAAAACAGGTGCTGGCAGCACAACGAGGAGAACAAAAAATTGCTGTGGAAGTCAAAAACTTTGTCAGCGATTCAGAAATGCAGGACTTGAGAGAGGCGATCGGACAATTTACTATTTATCGATCTGTGCTTCAGAGAACTTATCCAGAACATACGCTTTATCTGGCTGTTCGCGATATCACCTATGAATCTCTATTTGAAGAACCGATCGGTCAATTAATGATTGAAGATGAAAAGCTCAAGCTGATTGTATTCGACCCAAATCAAGAGGCGATCGTAAAATGGATACTTTAGCTAACTTTAGAACCACCATTAAAACAGTTCTCGAACCTTACACAAAAATTCCTTACTCTCATGGCGATATAATTTGTAAAGCCGTGTTTGATGAAAAATCTGATTGTTACCTGCTAGTTACTTTAGGCTGGGATAAAGCCAAACGAATTCACGGCTGTTTGGTTCATATAGATATTATTGATGATAAGATTTGGGTACAGCGAGATGAGACAGAATACGGGGTGACGAAAGAACTTGTAGCTGCTGGAATTTCCAAGGATTCCATTGTTTTAGGTTTTCATCCCGCAGATGTCAGACCTCATACAGGTTATGCAGTTGTGTAGTTAATGAATTATTTGGCTCATCTATTCTTATCAGAAGGCACGCCAGAATCCCTGATTGGCAACCTCTTAGGAGATTTTGTCAAAGGTTCGGCAGTCAACCTTTATCCCGAGGAAATTAGAAAGGGCATCGATTTGCACCGCAAAGTAGATAGCTACACGGATTCTCACGCCATAGTGCGATCGAGTAAAAGCCTTGTTTGCGCCGATAGACGCAGGTTTGCTGGAGTTTTAATTGACGTGTTTTACGACCACTTCTTAGCTAAAAATTGGCTGGAATATTCAGAAATTCCGCTTCCCGATTTTTCTCGCCATGTCTATAAAGTCCTGCAAGACAATCGCGATATATTGCCTGAATCTCTCCAGCGGGTGCTGCCAACAATAATTGCCCGCGACTTGCTTTCATCTTATCAGGAAATTGCCGAAATCGGCATCACTCTTACAAGAATGTCAGCCCGAATCAAGCGGACAAATAACTTGGCAAGCGGCATAGAAGATTTGACAGCTAACTATCAGCGCTTAGAATCGGATTTTCGGGATTTTTTTCCCGAGTTGATAAAATACGCGACTGTTGGCAAATATTAATACAAAAAACAAAAATTACAGTTGCTATTGATAGCGAACTCGTGTATAATCCAACCGATACCTGCATGAAATCTCAAGTGCAACAGGGTTCAAAATATGGCAACCAGAATTCCGAACCTGCAAGTAACTAAAGTAGTTGATGGCGACAGCATCAAAATTTCTCTCAACGGCGAAACCGAGTCTCTGCGGCTGATTTGCGTCGATACAGAAGAAAGTCACTCGGGAGGCTCTAAACCTGTAACTGCGGCGGGGAAAGCAGCTTCGGAAATGGCTAAAAAATACTTTGCGACGGATGGCGGCGGACTTGCTCAAATTGACATAGAATTTGATACAGCCGATTCGGTTGAAGTGGCTCTACAAAAACACCGCGACAACTACGGGCGTCTCCTCTGTTACGTGCATAAAGATGGAGAAAATTACAATCTCAAACTGATTGCAGAAGGCTGGAGTCCCTACTTTGTCAAATACGGGCGATCCAGATTGTATCACCGACAAATGACTGAGGCAGAATCGGCGGCAAAAGCTTACAATCTGATGATTTGGAATCCGATTACCAATGCCAAAATTCCCTCTCGCAACTATGCTAATTTACTGCCTTGGTGGTCGATGCGAGGCTCGATTGTTGAAGAGTTTCGGTTTGCCGAAGCAACCGCAGGAGCGCTTTCTGTGAGGTTGCACTACCCAAAAATCTTAGCGGCTTCTGAGACAGCTAAATCTATTACTATTTTCTGCGATTTGCAGGCGGGAATTAATAAATGGATCGACGGTAATGCTCTGATTTATGCAGGTTCGGTTTATCATAAATTACACTTGTGGATACCAGATGCTGAAACTGATGAAATGGCTCCCTTGAAGCGACTGATCGAGAAGCGCTATGCGGGTCTGGGACGGGGATATGTGTATGTCAGTGGGAAGGTAGAACAATACAAAGGGAAGCCTCAAATAGTTTTGAAGGATATCAAACAACTTTCAGATTTTCCCCGATAATATTTAAACTAGAGTTAATTTCATCAATCGTTTTTACTGCATCTAATTTTCTTAGGAAATACGATCGCAAATTCTGCCCCTTCTCCTGATTTAGAGGTGCAAATCAGATATCCTTGATGTTTATCTCGCACCATCCGATCGGCTATAGACAATCCTAAGCCTGTTCCTTTGCCTACAGGTTTTGTGGTGAAAAAAGGATCGAATATCTTGGATAGTATATTTCCGGCTATACCGCGCCCATTATCTTGAATGCGGACGATCGCACAATTTTCGGCGGTCATCTCTGTGGAAACTAAAATAGTTGGCTGGCTGTTGGTGCGATGGATATGTAATTCTTCCGCTAACTTCGTTACTGAGTCGATTTGCCAAATCGTTAATGGCTTTTTGTCCGTTGGGGAATGATAAATATCCAGCTAAACCTAGGGCTGCGAAGATTTGTAGGACAAATGGAACGATCGGGATGGTTTGCAGGGATAATTTTGGGATTGCTTTATTTGATAAAGGAAGTTGTCTGAAAATTGTGGTCTGTTTTAGCATTGGCTGTACCTGGCAAGTTTCGCGATCGCGCAAATAAATAGAGGATGATGCTAGGAAGCGATCGCCCTCTATTCAGCCCTGATATTCTATTTATCAAGAGATGCAGGAACATTTATTGCTGCATTGAAGGAGTATCAAAAAATCGACATCCTAAGGGATTTGTGCGTGCAGATTGATTTTGAGGAGTTGTTATAGGAGGACGAGAGTTAGGAAGTGTGCTATTCAATTCTGAGACAGTAAACGATTTAGAAATGTTAGGATTTTTCCCGAGATCGCTCGCAGGAGTTTTAGCAACATCTGCTGACTCGGTACTTGTGATCTCCTGTGTTTCAGTTACATTTATCTGCGATTTGACAGTCGTTTGTGCCTGACATGGATAGGCAGTCATAGCAGAAATTACAGCAAAGCCCAGGAACCAAAAATAGCCCGTTGATTTAATCATATTTATCTAAACCTAAACCTAAAGAACTCTTATTACTGCTTCTTATAATAGATTAAATGAGCAAAACTTATATTTCAAGCGTGTTTATGCGTATTTTTTTTAACTTAATAATTACGTATTTGTATGTAAGAAAGAAAGATATAAACGGGGAAATTACTACCAAATGTAAAGTTTCAGTAAAAGTAGCGGGTTTTTACTGAGAAAAAATCTTAGGACATCCCGCTGGGCTTTTAATCACTGTCTGCTGACCGAGCAGGATGCCTGTTCCACAAATTAAATTTTATTGTGGGCGGTTGCTCAGGGGCGGGTTCACCAAAATTGTTTGCAATTCGCGATCGATCTACTAAACCCGCCCCCACAGGATTGCACTATTAAAAAGAGAATGAAGTTCTCAGTACACCAACTGAGATCGGGTCGCTATCGGGAGTGTGACCGGGTTGAAAAATCAAGATCAATCCAGGGGTGACGCTGATATTATCATTCACCTGCCAGCGGTAGAATACCTCTACATGAGTAGTCGTTCCGGGTTGCCCGCCCGATCGCCCTAAGCCCGTATCTAAAAAATCAGGAACGTTATTGCCTGTAGGTAAATTGCTGCTGACAATTTTAGGCGGTTGCCCGATATAAATTCCTCCTAAACTTCCTGATTTAAACAAATCGGGAAAATTTACAAAAACCATATAATTTGTAGTTGCTACCGTACCAGATTTACCCGGAATGCGAGAATTAGTATAACCAGCCCAACCTCCCAGAGAAACTCGCGATGAAATGCGCCAATTTAAACTGGCTCCCACTGCATTTGTTTCCAGAGGTTCGGACTTATTTGTGCTAGGATTGATAGCAGTTAATTGGCCATCACCAGCCAAATTAATCAGATTACCGTTCGGCGAATAATCGTTAACATAATAGACAGTAACATCAACAGGAGCGACTGGTGTCAGAGTTAGTTGTACCCCCAATGTATTGTGTCCTTTAGACCCGTTAGAACTAACAAAGAATCCGGGAATGTTAGTAGAATAAACTGCTTGCAAACTGGCTCGATTCGCAAATTGCCAGTCAATGCCGATGCCGCCTAAACCCAAACCAGTGTTCAAAATAGGGTTTCTTTGGGCGAAGGCAGAAAGGGGGCCGGAAGCTGCACTTTCGGCGCGATTCGGCCCTCGAAAACCGGTAACCATGTTAACTCCTGCTGTCCCTGCAAACACTGCCAATTTGTCACCGACCAGAAAGCGGTAGTTGAGGTCGCTGATAGTTAATCCAGGAGTTTCGCCTAAATTATAAGCAACGTTTACGTCTTCGGTTAATTGTGGTGAATTGCTTCCGTTCTGGTTGTAAAAACCGATTAATAAGTTACTGCGGGGACTAAATTGAGTGGTTAAATATAATTGAGTAAAGTTGATCGAGTTGACATTTGTACCGGGGTCTTTGGTATCCCTTTTGCCGTCTCTGGGAGCGCGATCTGCACGGTTGGGAGTGCGCCCTTGTATTCCAAAAACCGTGAATCCTGATAGCTTAGTTGTTGTTGAAAATTGATTGGCTTCTAGTTCGGTAGCTCGCGCTTCTAGGAGATCGGTTCGACCTCGCAGTGTGGCAATTTCTGCTGCAAATTCTTCTTGCAATTTTTGCACTTTTATCAAGTCATTTCGGTTGACTTGGTTTTGGGTTTGTTTGGCGATCGACTCGCGTATTTTATCTAAACAAGCATTGACTCCGGCTGCAAATTCATAGCGGGTGAGGGCGCGGTTTCCGCGATAGGTTCCGTCGGGGTATCCAGCTATGCAGCCGTATCTTTCTACTAAGGATTTCAGTGCTTGAAATGCCCAGTCTGTGGGCTGTACGTCGCTGAGTTGGGAAACTGATGTAACTTGTTCTATTGAGTTTTCAGTAGGGTAAATTAATGGGGGATTTGCTAATTTATTTTCTTCAATTAACGGAGGTATTTCTGCGGGCTGCGTTTCGCTGGCTTCGGATATGTGAGTTTCTATCTCACTCGCCATAGGTAGGGGCGGCTCCGATATGGGGTTGATCGGTGAAGTTTCATCTACATTGTGAGAATTTTCGACTGATTGTCGATCGGGATTACGATCGAAATTATCCGGTAGATTATTTGTCGGTGCGGGTAATTGATACCATTCAGTAACTGGATCTTCGGAATTTGCACTATTTGCTGTTGTTTCAGGATCGGTCGTTTCTGCTAAGGCTGAAATGCTGAATAATGCCTGCAATCCGAATCCTACTATTAAGCTGCTAAGGATTTTCCAAATTTGTCGATCGCACTTGTGATTTTTCATTTTATTATACTTTGTTAAGATTTGTCCAAAAAAGTGAGAAAAAAGGCGATTTACTACGGGATAGCTACCCTTCACGCACTATTCTAGATGAAGGGCGATCGTAAATTCCGTTCCTCCTCCCAAAACCGACGAACAAGTCAAACTGCCGCCCTCGGTTTCTTCCACTATGTGACGGCTGATTGACAATCCGGTTCCCGTTCCTTTCCCAACTGATTTGGTAGTGAATGAAGAGTCAACAATCTGCGATATTATTTCCTCAGACATTCCTGTGCCATTGTCTTTGATTTTAATCAAAATATCTCGCTCTCGCTCACAGAATTAAGTAGTAATAGTAATGATGTTGGGTGCGGATGTAATCGCTGCAAAAATACACCGTTGCTTAGCTTGTGATAAAGCATCGAGCGCCTTTTCCATTACCATTCATCAACACCTGATTCAGTTATAATAGCATTTAAGCAAACTAATCTAGCCATAATTTTTGATAAGTTGAATAGCCGGACGGTTATTATTGATCTTCAAACGGTGCTGCAAAATCATCAAAGTGCTATCAATTCCTTCCCGGATATCGGCTAACATTTGATACTCGCTGTCTGCACGGTAAACAGTGCGAGCGAGTTATCGGTTAACATAGTTCGCAGGGAAACACGATTTTTTTAGCGATCGCCAACTTCTTAACTTCAGTATCATTACGGTTGACCAAGCAAAAATATTAAGAGTCTTTAACTTATTTAACCCGTTAATACTATAATATTATCACCGCAAATCTGTAGCTGCCAATAGCTGCGCGATCGATCCACACTCCCGAGACTTAAAAGCTATGTGCCAATTACTGGGAATGAACTGCAATGTTCCGACAGATATTTGCTTTTCTTTTGAGGGTTTTTCTGCAAGAGGTGGCAGAACAGACGTTCATCAAGACGGTTGGGGAATTGCTTTCTTTGAAGGTTTGGGATGCCGCCTTTTTATAGACTCTAAACCTGCGATTGCTTCTCCGGTTGCTGAAGTAGTGCGTCGCTATCCCATTCATTCAACTAACGTCATTGCTCACATCCGCAAAGCTACCCAAGGCGAAATTGCTCTGGAAAACTGCCACCCTTTTATTCGGGAACTTTGGGGGCGTTATTGGGTGTTCGCTCACAACGGAAATCTAGAAAATTTTCATCCAGAAAGTGCCGGATTTTACATACCTGTCGGCAAGACTGACAGCGAAAAAGCTTTTTGTTTGATATTAGAAAGGTTGCGAGAAAGTTTCCCTCAAAATAAGCCTGATTTGACGGAAATTTACGCGGTATTGAATAAAATTACTAAAACTTTGGCCGAGTACGGAATTTTTAATTATTTACTTTCCGATGGAGAACATTTGTTTGTGCATTGTTCTACAAATCTGCATTATATTGTGCGACAAGCACCTTTTGCTAGCGCTCACTCGATCGACGAAGATGTCACAGTCGATTTCCGGGAACTGACAAAGGAAGACGATCGCGTGGCTGTTATTGCCACTTTTCCGCTGACTGATAACGAAGTTTGGACGCAAATTCACCCGGGAGAATTGCTGGTATTTCAGGATGGTTGCCCGGTAAATTTTTAACCGCTGAAGTTAAGTTAAATGACCGCTACGAAGCGGCTGCAAAATCTGTGTATTGTCGCATTCCCGGCTCGTGAAATGCCAACACAATATCTTGCTTGGGAACCCCTGCACGCACCAAATCCGTTGCAATCCCATCTTCTGTCCAATCTTCCTAGATCCAGAATTTGCGATCGCGAATCCGAACGTAAACAGTCAATCGATTTTAGATTTTAGATTTTAAATTTTAGATTGAAGAATAGGAGAATAAATGACCGTTTTGCTCGTCTACAATCAAGAATGTTTCGATGTCTGGTTATCGATTTTAGATTTTAGATTTTAAATTTTAGATTGAAGAATAGGAGAATAAATGACCGTTTTGCTCGTCTACAATCAAGAATGTTTCGATGTCTGGTTATCGATTTTAAATTTTAAATTTCAGATTTTAGATTGAAGAATAGGAGAATAAATGACCGTTTTGCTCGTCTACAATCAAGAATGTCTCGATGTCTGGTTGAGG
Organism: Microcoleus sp. K4-B3; assembly: GCF_036704615.1. NCBI lineage: Bacteria > Bacillati > Cyanobacteriota > Cyanophyceae > Oscillatoriales > Microcoleaceae > Microcoleus > Microcoleus sp. K4-B3. The sequence continues at coordinate 10,987 of NZ_JAUBSF010000073.1, read as the reverse complement.
ATGGCGGTACAATTATAGATACTCGGTTAAAATATGCTCTATTACTTTGGATACTCAGTTAGTTTATCCATTGCACTATTTTCTCTGCTATCGATCGACCTTTTTTCCCATCGCACTGCGCGAATTGCGATCGCATCAAATCCCTGATTCAGTAAAAGCTAGGTTCAAATCATCAATCAACCCCAATTGTTGGGCCCACTCTATTAAGTAATCCCGATCCAAATTCTCAGATTGGACTTTCAGAATTCCCAAAACATCATTCCATTGTTTTTGAGACTTAGACTGTTGCCGCCAGAGCAGTTTTGCCAACACAATATCTTCAGGAGAAGCAACCCAAAATTGTTCTACACCAGCTTCGTCAAGCGCTTCTAATCGTCGTCTTGCCATTTTTGAGCGGTCGAATTCAGTATTAGAATTTAGCACAATATCAGCGTTCAATACTAAAGTCATGTGAGTGACGCTTAACACCATCCCTCTACCCTCTTGAATATCTTGTACCGAACCCGGAGGGCAGTAAAAACCAGCCGTTTCTAGTGCTTCAACTAATTGAAAAATATTGTCCCGGAGCAATTCAATTACTAAATCTAAATCGCGTGTTGTTCTCGGGTCGCCATAGACAGAAGCGGCAACGCCTCCTGTAATATAATAAGAGATACCTAATGTTTCAAAAATTCGGTGCAACAGTCTAGCAATTTCGCTGGGGTCTTGCGTCCACATAGAGGGATCACTGGTGGGGGTTAAAATTGGCAACCACTTGCTACCTAATATCGATCGAGCAAATCGCTCTTTGTAGGTTGAGGGACAAGCTTTTTTCATCCCGCGCAAGCTAACAGTTTTTGCCCAACGATTTAATTTTGCCCCCATTTGCCACCGTTGGGAATTGGTGAGTTGCCGCAGTAGGTAAAAATCAATTGCATCAGCTTCAGGAGTTTTATCATTCGACTGGGGACGGTATCCAGGTTTGATGGATATTTTCGGTATGGATTGAATCATTTTGCTTGTTGATTTCCCTAATTCTATACATGATATCAGTTAACAAGTCTAACTGTAGGTCTGTCTGCACGGGTTGGCGATCGCAAATAACTTCCAGGTAGCGTCGCAACTGGTACAATGTTTCCCAACAAATTGAAAAACTCAACGCTATAACCTGTTTCTAGTCCTTCAACGTGATGCTGTTCTACAACCGTACCGATATCGCCGACATCAAGTCCTTCTTCAGAAAGGTTGCACAGCAAGATGACATCAGAATAAACTTGATAGTTCATATTGTCCTCTATTTAACTTGTTAATCGGGAATCAACAGAATCAGTTCAAAATGACTGCTAGATAGTGAGCAATAACTTTGATATTTTCTCTTCTTTTAGAGCTGACTCAAGCACTGGATATGACTGTTTAGTTAATAACACCACAATTTGAGAGTGGGAGTTTTTGCTGTTTTTTAACTCTACAAACTCATTTAACCCTTGAACCCCATATTCAATGATTTTTCTATTAGCACTATAATCATCGCGGTGCATATCTGGTTCCAGAGGATGTATGATTCCCAAGGGTCTGTTAGACTCAACCGAAGCTTTCACCGTGAAACGTGAGCCTCCGTTAAGAGAACTTTGGATAAGAATCAAACCTGCTCCAAGCCCTGCTTGAATGCGACAAGATTTCACAACTGAAAAAGTATCTTGCTTCTTCAAAGGAGGAATTTCAGAGACAACAAGTCCACCATTTGTCAAGATGCGTTCAATATTAATTTCCGACTGCTTTGGCAAAGATCGGAAAGAGGGTTTAGCTAATCCACTGCCTACCACTCCGATTACCTCTGCAAAGCAATTGTTGTCCCGATCTAGAATTGAAAAAGTGTCTATGCCATCAGCTAAACCATTACAGATGACCCAACCTCTTGATGAAAAATATTTACCAACTCGTTCGGCAATTATTTTGCCATTTTCATTTGGCTTCCTTGTCCCAATGAGAGTAACTACATCTTTATCTAGTAAAGATAGGTTTCCCCTAAAAAAAAGTATCGGTGGAGGATCTTTTAAACCCAAAAGCTTCTTAGGATAGTTTGCATCTACAACAGAAGTGAAACCAATTTCATGAGCTTCACATTCAGCTAGTATATCCTCAGCTTGAGAAATAGCTTTTTCGATTTCTAAAGCTGAATACTTTTTTCCCACCAATGCTAGAAGTTTAGTAAGGCTAGCATTAGCATTTTCACTTGACAAATAATGGTAACTATTTTGTATAGTTACCAGACTTTTCTTGACAAATACAGCCCCGACTCCCTTGAGAAGAGAGAATGCGAGAATAATCAAGCTTAGTTCCAAATTTAGTTTCATCCTATGTTCTCCGTGTATCCACATCCATCGCCACCATATCTAGGCAAAACGCAGGAATAAAACTTACTACCATTTTGCCTATTTATCTTTACTTGTAGTTGTTTATTCAGGCCATTTACTAAACACTTAGGACAGAGTTTACTACTGTTCACAGGTGTTATTAGATGAAACAAAGCAATAAATAGAATATTCTTTGCTCCTCTAGCACGTAGGTTCTCTGCCAGAGCATCTGCTGTAGCTCCAGTAGTGTACTGATCATCAATTATTATGACATTTTTGCCATTGACATTCACTCCCTCCTGCAAGATAAGGTTACTACGCACGAACCTCCGCCGATCGCCTGCTGAAGGTTGTCTGCGAGTTGAAGAATCTACCCCCTCATTCCACTCAAATATACTGAGGCAGTTCAACCAGGCTGTCCTCTGTCCAACAAGTTCAACAATGAGGTCAAACAATTCCCCCATTTTATTCGCTGGTTGCGTTGTCTGCTTGTCCGGCACATAGGTAAATATATCCCATAAAAAGGATCTTTGCTCTAGGATACGGTCTACATAAGTTATGACAGAATCCCGAAGTGTAAATAATAACTCTCTGCTTCTATCCGCCCGATTGAACTCGAAGTATTTCTCCGTAGTATGGTATTTATCGCACTCACCCTGAGACTGCCTAGCCAAAATTCTGTGAGCAGTCCAGCCTCTATCTGGCAGAAAGCCATCACGACGCGGTTTCCTTGCTAAGTAACTTACCGTACCCGTGTAACGAGCTTCCAAGCACAGCAAATTCTGCCAAGGATACCTCAGAATATTTAGGATCTCATCATAACTCTCAGCGTAGTATGTAGAACCGCTCTTAATGTTTTTAACATAATCACCAATCCCGTCTCTAATCTCTAAATTTGTTGCTTCATAGAATACAGTTAAGACTGTTGGTACTCGTAGTCCTCGACCCAGTTCAATATCTAACCAAGAGTCACCAAGCACGTAACAATTGCTATCTGAAATTTCTATGTTTTGCGAACGCAAAAAATTAAGAGTCTTTAAGGTATTAGGTTTATCTGCAAGCGACAGTGCAGAAACATTACCAAAATACTCTTTGACAATTGTATTGACATATTTGGGATGCGAATCAGAGACAATAATACACTGAAATCCCAGACCTGTTGCTTCGGAGATAAATTCTCTAGCACCCTCAAAGATTTCAATCCGTGATAAATCTGTTTGCTGCTGCCCATCTTTCATGGGTTTCAATGCGATATCTGCGGTATTTGTTAAAGTTCCATCCAAGTCTATTAACAAAATTTTACGCTCGGCTAATACCCTGTTGTTCGTGGGAATTCTAATCATGGAATTCTCAAAGTTGCTCGTACTACTACCAGTGAGTGTATTGCACTAAACCTATCAAAACCGAATACGCGGTATAGGTAGTGTGAGTCTAACAAGGGGCTTCAACCCCTTGTTAGACTTCATTTTAAACCCTAGCTGCCGCCAATCCGAGCGACATCGCGAGCGTTTTCTTCAAACGCAGCCGTCAGCGCATCATCACCGCTTAAACCCGATGCGATCGCCCTTTCAATAGCCTGCAACACCCGCTTGTAATCCCTCGGCATCACCTTCACAAACACCGGCACCATCTCATCCCACGCAGCCAGAACCTTCGATGCCTTCGCACTTCCAGTCAAATCAAAATGAGTCTGAATTAACTGCCGCAAATCAGCAATCTCCTCAACATCCTCCAATTTTTCCAAATCCACCATCGACATATTGCAGCGAGTAGCAAAATCCCCCGCTTCATCCAAAATGTAAGCAACACCGCCACTCATACCCGCTGCAAAATTGCGCCCGGTTTCACCCAAAACTACAACTTTGCCGCCAGTCATGTACTCGCAACCGTGATCGCCCACACCCTCAACTACTGCATTCACGCCGGAGTTACGCACCCCAAAACGTTCGCCCGCCATCCCTCGGATGAAAACCTCACCAGCAGTCGCGCCGTAAAGCACTACGTTACCGACAATCACGTTTTCTTCCGCGACAAAGGTAGAAGCTGGCGACGGATACAGGATAATCTTGCCGCCGCTGAGCCCTTTGCCCAAATAGTCGTTAGCTTCGCCTTCGAGTTCCAGGGTGACTCCCTTGGGCACGAATGCGCCAAAGCTTTGCCCAGCGCTGCCTTGGAAGTGCAGGTGCACCGTGCCATCCGGCAAACCTTCCCAGTTGCGTTTGGTGATTTCGTTGCCGAGAATTGTGCCGACAACGCGGTTGACATTGGTAATCGGCAGTTTGGCGTGTACCTTTTCGCCGTTTTCGATCGCACCTTTGCACAAATCCAACAACACTGTCATGTCGATCGACTTTTCTAAACCGTGATCCTGCGCCATCTGACAGTAGCGCCCGACATCCGCCCCAACCTCCGGCTGATAAAGGATTTTGGAGAAGTCCAAACCCTTAGCCTTCCAGTGTTCCACAGCTTGCTGAGGTTCCAAAACATCAGTGCGGCCAACCATTTCATTCAGCGTGCGGAAGCCCAACTGCGCCATAATTTCCCGGACTTCCTGCGCGATGAAAGTCATAAAGTTTACCGTGTGATCGGGGTCGCCGGTAAAGTTTTTCCGCAGCAGCGGGTCTTGCGTCGCCACGCCCACCGGGCAAGTGTTTTGGTGGCACACGCGCATCATGATGCAGCCCAATGTTACCAGCGGCGCGGTCGCAAAACCGAATTCCTCCGCACCAAGCAAGGCAGCAATTACTACATCGCGGCCGGTTTTCATTTGACCGTCAGTTTCCACGACAATCCGGCTGCGGAGATTGTTGAGTACCAAAGTCTGGTGAGTTTCCGCCAGTCCCAATTCCCAAGGTAATCCCGCGTGTTTGATCGAAGTTTGCGGCGAAGCGCCGGTTCCGCCGTCGTAGCCGGAAATCAACACGACATCGGCGTGGGCTTTCGCAACCCCGGCCGCGATCGTCCCGACTCCAACTTCCGACACCAGTTTCACGCTAATCCGCGCTTCCCGGTTGGAATTTTTCAAGTCGTGAATCAATTCGGCCAAATCTTCGATCGAATAAATGTCGTGGTGAGGAGGAGGCGAAATCAAACCCACACCCGGAGTCGAGTTCCGCACCTTGGCAATCCACGGGTATACTTTTTTACCCGGCAACTGTCCGCCTTCACCGGGTTTCGCGCCTTGCGCCATCTTGATTTGCAGTTCCCGCGCTTGGGAAAGGTACAAGCTGGTAACGCCGAAACGCCCGGAAGCAACTTGTTTGATCGCGCTGTTTTTCGAGTCGCCGCGATCGTTCGTCCAAGTGTAGCGTTCCGAGTCTTCCCCGCCTTCACCGGTGTTCGATTTGCCACCAATGCGGTTCATCGCGATCGCCAGAGATTCGTGGGCTTCTTTAGAAATCGAACCGTAACTCATCGCCCCAGTTTTAAAGCGTTTGAGAATAGATTCGATCGGCTCAACTTCCTCAATCGGTATCGATTCCCGCTGCTTGAATTGCAACAAACCGCGCAAGGTAAAATGCTGCTGGTTTTGTTCGTTAACCAGCCCAGAATACTGTTTGAAAAGCGTATAACTGCCCTCACGCACCGACTTTTGCAGCGCGTGAATTGTCTGCGGGCTAAACAAATGCGCCTCGCCTTCTTTCCGCCACTGATATTCGCCGCCGACATCGAGAGTATGTCCGCTGGATGGGCGGTCTGGGAAAGCGTGGGTATGGCGCAAAATTGCTTCTTGGGCGAGGACTTCGAGGTCTACGCCTTCAATCCGGGAGGCTGTCCAAGCAAAGTATTTATCGACTACGGATTTGTTTAAGCCGATCGCCTCAAAAATCTGCGCGCCGCGATAGCTTTGAATTGTGGAAATCCCAATTTTCGAGGCAACTTTCGTCACACCTTTAGTTGCCGCTTTGACGTAGTTTTTGCAAGCTGTTTTGTACTCGACATTTAGCAGCAATCCTTCGCGGATCGAATCGGCGATCGTCTCGAAGGCCAAATACGGATTGATCGCGCCGCAGCCGTAGCCGATTAAAGTCGCAAAGTGATGAACTTCCCTCGGTTCGCCGGATTCGAGCACGAGTCCCGCCCGCGTGCGCGTACCTTTACGGATCAAGTGGTGGTGCAGGCCCGCAACTGCCAGCAGCGCCGGAATTGGGGCTTTGTCTGGACTGATCCCCCGATCGCTCAAAATGATGATATTCACCCCGGAGGCGATCGCGCTGTCTGCTGCTGCAAAAACCTCTTCTAACGCTTGTTCTAGACCTTTCACGCCGCTTTTGGGATCGAACAAAATCGGCAGTGTAATCGACCGGAAATTGCCCTCATTTACGTGTTTGAGCTTAGCTAATTCTTCATTGCTGAGAATTGGCGTTTTCAGTTCAATCAAATGGCAGCTTTCCGGTTCTGGTTTGAGCAAATTGCGTTCAGCGCCGATCGTAGTTTCGGCAGAAGTTACAATTTCTTCGCGGATAGAATCAATTGGCGGATTGGTAACTTGAGCAAACAACTGCTGGAAGTATTCGTAAAGCAGTTTTGGGCGGTTGGAAAGCACCGCCAGCGGCGTATCCGCACCCATCGCACCGACAGCTTCCACGCCATCTTTTGCCATCGGCGCTAACAGCAACCGCAGTTCTTCAAAGGTGTAGCCGAAAGCCATTTGGCGCTGGATCAATGTTTCGGGGTGGGATTCTGGCAATGCCGGCGCATCTTTCAGTTTGGCGATTTCGACCATGTGCTGGTCGATCCACTGGCGGTACGGGTGTTCGGAGGCGATTTGATGTTTGATTTCTTCGTCAGAAACGATGCGGCCTTCTGCTGTATTTACCAGGAACATCCGCCCCGGTTGCAAGCGGCCTTTTGAGACAATTCGTTCTGGGGCGATCGGCAAAACTCCGGCTTCCGATGCCATAATTACCAAGTCGTCTTTGGTAACGCAGTAGCGGGAAGGGCGCAAACCGTTGCGATCGAGCACTGCCCCGATCGAAGTACCGTCAGTAAAGGCGATCGAAGCTGGGCCGTCCCAAGGTTCCATCAAGCAGGAATGGTATTCGTAGAAAGCCTTTTTCTCGTCACTCATCGACTCGTGGGCCGTCCAAGGTTCGGGAATCATCATCATTACGGCGTGCGGCAAAGAACGCCCGGCCAAATTCAGCAATTCCAAAGCATTGTCAAAAATCGTCGAGTCGCTGCCTTCGATATTGATTAAATTGGGGATTTTCTTTAAGTCATCGCCGAATAGTTCCGACTCGAACAGCGATTGCCGCGCGTGCATCCAGTTAATGTTGCCGCGCATCGTGTTGATTTCGCCGTTGTGGGCGATGTAGCGGTAAGGGTGCGATCGTTCCCAACTCGGAAAAGTATTCGTGCTGAAGCGCGAGTGAACCAGGGCTAGAGCGCTTTCCATGTCGGGGTCGTGCAGTTCGGGATAGTAATCGCCGACTTGCACCGGCATTAACATACCCTTGTAGACGATCGTCCGGCACGAGAGAGTGGAATTGTACCAGTAGGGGTCTGTGTTAGTCCTGCGGATGGCGTTGTGAGCCCGCTTGCGGATGACGTACAGTTTCCGCTCGAAAGCCGCCTCGTCAATACCGGAGGCCCGCCGGAGGAACACTTGCTGCATGAAGGGTTCGCTAGATTTGGCGGTGTCGCCGAGGGACGAGTTGTCGGTGGGAACATCGCGCCAGCCGAGCACTTCCTGGCCTTCTTCTGCCGCGATTTCCTCAAAAATGCGCTGACCGTTTTCCCGTTCAGTTCGATTTGGCGACGAGTAAATCGCGCCAACGCCGTACTCGCCGGCTTCGGGAAGTTCGATGTTTAGGGCTGCGGTTACTTTCTTCAGAAACTTGTGGGGCACTTGCATCAAAATGCCCGCCCCGTCTCCGGTGTTGGGTTCGCAGCCGCACGCGCCCCGGTGGTCGAGGTTCAAGAGGATTGTCAGTGCCTGCTCGACAATTTCGTGGGATTTGTTACCCTTCATGTGTACGATGAACCCGACTCCGCAAGCGTCGTGCTCGAACTGCGGATCGTATAAGCCTTGTTTTTGTGGCAGTTCGTTGCTGTTCATTTTGATGTTTTCCTAAAAGTGACGAAAAAATTGCGATCGACAGAGTACCAAGCTTTTTATTGTACCTAATCTGTATTTTCTAATCATGTCTGCTTGTAAGTTTTAAGCTTAAGAAAATTGTTATATCTCAGCAGCCATGATTCATTAGCCATTAGCGATTAGTCATTAGTCAGAAGAAAAATTCTCTCCCCCTCTCCCTCTCTCTCCCCCTCTCCCCCTCTCCCCCTCTCTCCCTCTCCCCCTCTCTCTCTCCCTCTCCCCCTCTCCCTCCCCCTCTCCCTCTCCCTCTCCCTCTCTCCCGTGTCCCCCTCTCTTCCCGTCTCCCACTCCCCCTCTCTCCTTTCCCCGTTAAGCTTCTTTAAAGCACAAGCCTTTGAGAATGAAGATTTGATGTAGATTTGGGCGATCGCACATACCAGGTAACAACCGCTGTGATGATTTTGCTATGGTGGTCAAGATGGGTCGATCGAGCAGAGCAGACAAAAGTGCAAAACTCTACAGTCCGCTAAGCGGTTCGCGCGATCGGACTTCGGTTTTAAGGATAAATTAGCTAATATCACAATCCAACGTCGTTTACCAAAGGATTCAGCAAGCAATCCTCAAGGAGTGAAAATCATGGTACAGATTCAAGAAATTTCTCAAGTATCTACTCTGCACGCACCTGCTGCACCCAACGGAATAGCCGCTACAGAATTGCGGCCTTGGGGTTCATTTACAACTTTAGAAGAAGGCCCAGGATATAAAATTAAGCGGATCGAAGTTAAGTCCGGACACCGCCTCAGCCTGCAAATGCACCACCACCGCAGCGAACACTGGATCGTGGTTTCTGGTACTGCAAAAGTTACTTGCGGCGAAACGGAACAAGTTCTGTTTACAAATCAGTCTACCTACGTTCCTCAGTGCATTTCTCACCGCCTGGAAAATCCGGGAGTTATCCCCCTGGTTTTAATTGAAGTGCAGAATGGCGAATATCTCGGAGAAGATGATATTGTACGCTTTCAAGATGATTATGCCCGTACAGAAAAGGCTAAGTAACTCAAGTTGCTAAAGATATAGCGGTAAGGTGCGCGGCCCGGCGCACCCTACATTTTCCGGGTAAGGTGCACGCCTAGGCACACTCTACATTTTCAAAACTCAACATTACTTCCAAATTACCAATTACCAATTACCAATTACCCATAATGATTCATCTGAGCAAAACAGCAGCGATAGAAGTAACGCGCCTCAAGTCGAAGTATCCGAACCCCAATGCTTTATTTCGTCTGGGCGTGGAATCGAGCGGCTGCTCCGGTTTGTCTTATACAATGGCATTTGACGATGCGCCAGCCCCAGAAGACGCTGTATGCGAGTCCGAGGGAATTGAAGTTGCGATCGACCCCCAGCACTTAAAATATCTCAATGAGCTCACTTTGGATTATTCAGAAGACTTGATGGGCGGAGGTTTCCGATTTCACAATCCCAATGCCGCCCAAAGCTGTAGCTGCGGCAACTCCTTTTCGGCTAAGAAATAATCAATATGATGACACTCAAAGACTTAGAAAAAGTCCAAAAAACCTTCAAAGAAGCCGGTCAAGACTACCAAGTTGAACTAGAAAGCGGAAAGATTATCATAGTGGGGCCGTCAGATATTGTATCTAGTGAAATTGGCATTCGCTTGAGTGCCTTTCTTTTCGTTTGGGTAAATCCCCGCCGTTTGGGTCGAGTTTTTGACTCTGCAGGCGGCTTTATTTTACCTGATGCTAACCTCACAGCACCTGATGTTTCTTTTGTCCGAGCCGCACGTCTCAGGCAAAGTCCCCGTTATTTTGGAGAATTAGTCCCAGACTTGGTAGTAGAAATTAAATCACAGAGCGATCGCATTAAACCGCTAGAAAAAAAGATTAAGAATTTTATAGAACTCGGAGCGCAAGTAGGAATTTTGATCGATCCGGATGAAGAAACTGTTACAGTTTATCGTCAGGAAGGTGAACCGATTGTGTTGGGAAATGAAGATATTTTGACAGTAGCCGAACTTTTTCCTGGTTGGGAATTGCCCATTGCTGAACTGTGGCCACCAATTTTTACTGAAGCAGAAACTCAAGCATAATATTGCGCTTTAATAGAAAAAATAGCTGGTTTTACTGTAAGTTTCGGCGAATAGAATTCGCTTCTTGTCAAACAAAGTCCGCCTGCGCGGACTGAATAAAAAGTGCGGGACAAAATACGCCTTTGCTAATAGTTAACGTTCCTCTGGGATTGCAGTACGGACTGAATCCCGGAAATATAGTAAATACCATCGACTGCTGGATTGCAAGTGCGATCGGGCAATAGTTTGATACTTGCAGGTGGCGATGTGAGATTGGACAGCAGAAAAATCCTGCGTAAAAAAGCTTTCAGTTGTGACCACCATAAAATGCTTTACTCACATCAAATCGGGCAGCTACTTTCCGAATAGATGTATCACGTTGTTCATAAACTTTAACTATTTTTTCACTCGTCTCAATCGAATAAGGTTTCATTTTTTTGCCCTGATATGCTAACTGTAGTTTAGACTAAATAAAGATGAGAACGGTGGCTTTCAGAAGAACTAGAGCCACCGCGCCGGGAGAGAATA